>CANQOV010000005.1 GCA_947625575.1 uncultured Bacilli bacterium
TTCTCAAATAAAGCTTGCCTTTATTTGTTATTAGTCTAATACTTAAAAAAGTATCATTTTAAAAAAATCTTAACAACTATGCGTAAATTATAAGCAAAATAAAAAGACCTCTACTAGCGTCTTAGTTTTTATACTGCAACTTTTTTAAATTCTAATCGCAATTTATCAGCGATTGTAACAATGAACTCAGAATTAGTAGGTTTTGCTTTATCAATATCAACACTATGACCAAATATTTCTTCCATTAAATCCCAATTGCCACGATTCCAACTTACTTCAATGGCATGTCTTATAGCACGTTCTACCCTTGATACCGTTGTCGTGTACTTTTTAGCAATTTCTGGATATAACTCTTTGGTTATGCCACCAATTATATCAGGATTTTCATATATTAAGGATATTCCTTCTCGTATGTACTGATAACCTTTAATGTGTGATGGAACTCCTAGTTCATGAAGAATATTGGTTATGGATATTTGAAGATTATTGTGGTAAATATCAATTGATTTGTTTTCATAATTGTCATATTTTACTAAATCTTCTACTCTTTTTTCTAATTCTTTTAGTTCAAATGGTTTTAAGATGAAGTAATCTACACCCATTTCTGATACTTTTCTTATCATGTCTTGGGTATTATATGATGTTAAGATTATTGTCTTTTTATCAATACCATGCTTTTTCATGTCTTCTAAAACAGCAATACCATCTTTTTTAGGCATTATTAAGTCTAGAATCATGACATCAAAGTCTTGACTATTCTGTTTAATATAGTTAAATCCCTCTTCTCCATCATAGAACTCTTTTACTACTTCAATATTTGTGCGACTGCTAAAATACTCTTTAATCATTTTGACAAGTTCTATATTGTCATCGATTAAGAGAACTCTTGTTTTTTTCATATGTCTCCTTTCAATACTGCCTCGCATTTTCCATTTTACTACAAAAAAAGAAAATATTCTAGAGTAAATTTTGTCTTTTTTTGTCTTTTAATCTATTATTTTCTTTTTTTATTAACTTTTAAGATAGTAATTTTCTTATTTATATTGATTTTTAGTTATATTTCTTTATTTTCTATATTAGTTAAACCCGGTTGATTTGGGTTTTCTAGATAAGATAAAGTTGCTCCTCCACCAGTAGAGGAAAAAGAAACTTTATTTTGATAGCCTAATATATTGCAAGCGCTTACAATATCACCACCACCTAAAATAGTTGTTTTAGGATATTTAGTGATGTATTTTAATATTTGTTTAGTTCCCTTTTGATAGATTTGTTCTTCATATTTACCTAATGGACCGTTCCAAAAAATAGTGTTTACATTTTTTAAGACCTGTTCATATTTTTTAATTGTTTTAGGTCCTATATCAAAAATGGTAAAATCTTTATCGATAGTTTTGATATTTTTGGTTTTTACTTTGTTATTGGTTAATCCTTTAAAATCTATGGGAAGAATTATTTTGTTTTGATATTTAGTCATTAATTTTTGGCAATAATCCAACATTGATTCTTCATATAGAGAGTTACCTATTTCTATTTTGCTAGCTTTTAGGAAAGTGTTGGACATGGCACCTCCAATTAAAAGATAGTCTACTTTTTCTATCAAGCTATTTATTAAATTTAGTTTATCACTTATTTTAGATCCACCCATGATGATTGCGTATGGTCTTTTAGGGTTATTTAATATATCTAAATTTTGTAATTCTTTTTCAATTAAAAAACCTATTGCAGAAGGTAGATATTTAGAAATACCATAATTAGAAGCATGACGTCTATGAATTGTAGCAAAAGCATCATTTATGAAAACATCCGCTAAAGAAGCATAGTTTTGGGATAAGTTTTCATCGCAATTGCTCTCTTTTTGATTGTCAAGGTCATAAAAACGAGTATTTTCTAATAATAATATTTTGCCTTGAGGTAATGATTTAATACGCTTTTTTATTTGGTTAAAATCTAGGCTTGTCTCTAATTCTACTTTGTTATCTAAATATTTATTTAATTGATTTTTTACTATTTCTAAAGAATAAGTTTTTTTATCGGCAGCAGTTTTTACTTTACCAAGATGAGATATTAAAATTATTTTTGAGTTTTGTTCTTCTAAATATTTTATGGTTTTTAAACTTTCTTTTATTCTTGTATCATCTATTATTTTGTTATCTTTAATACTAACATTAAAATCACAACGCACTATTACAGTTTTGTTTTGAACATTTATATCTTTTATGGTTATTTTCATATTATCACCAATTTTATTTTAACATAGCTTGAAAATAAAAAGAAGACCTAGTTAGATCTCCATTAAATCTTTTTCTTTTTCTTTAAACATTTCTTCAATATCTTTGTTATATTTGTTTACAAGATCTTGAAGTTGTTCGATTACCTTATCTTCTTCATCTTCTGGTAGTTTGTCTTTTTTAATATCTTCGATTAGATCACGTCTTATATTTCTTATTACTACTCTTGCTTCTTCAATATATTCTTTTGACTGTTTTACTAAATCTTTTCTTCGTTCTTCAGTAAGAGGAGGAATTGTTATAAATATTGATTCTCCATTGTTATTTGGTGTTACTCCTAAATTCGCGTCATAAATAGCTTTTTCGATTGCACTTAAGATACTGCGATCAAAAGGTTTAATACTTATTTGTCTTGCTTCGGGAACAAAGATTGTTGCTAGTTGATTTATTTTGGTTGGTGTGCCATAATATGATACCATTACTTTATCTAACATACTTGGGTTAGCTCTTCCTGTACGAATTGTTGATAATCTATCTTCTAGATTTAGTAAAGCTTTAGTCATTTTTTCTTCTGCTTCATTTAAATAATTATTATTCATATATTTTTTCCTTTCAATGTCTATTATACTATATATTTAGTTAATTTAATAAAAAAAATTAGATTGCTCTAATTTCTTATTCTATTATAGCTGTTATAGAATCTTTTAATTTTTGATAATCTTCTTCAGTTAAAGATGTAAAATCATCTTGTTCTTTTTGATCAAATTTATCATAGTATTTGATAATTTTACCATCCTTTATTAAGATGACTACTGGTACAATAACGGTTTTTTCTTCTGGGGTGTATATTTTATCCTTATATAGGATTTGTTGAGATTTAAAATAGGAACTTATATAAGTTGATAATTTTTCAAAAGATGTAGTTTTTTCTTTTTCTTTTACTATTTCTATTTTCTCATTATTCTGTTCATCTTGAGTTTCGTTTATTGTATAGATAGTACGATTATCTAATATGTTGTAATAATAAATGTTTTCTAGATTTAATTCTTTACTTATTTTTATTAATTGTTCTACAACTGCTCTTGTGACATCAGATGTTGGATAACCTAATATTATGATGTTGGTTGTCTTAAAAACTTCATCCATGTTATCCACGGTTAAGTATTTAAATGGATTCTCTTTTTCTATTACAAGATGATATCTTTCATTAGGAACGTTTTCAAATTCGGTTTTGAAACTTATTCCGTCTAGAACTTCTTCTTCTTTTTCTATTTTTGGTTTATTATAATTACAACCTATTATTGTTATTAAAATAGCAATTATTAATAAACTACCTAAAAGATACTTCTTCATAGACAATTTATCCATTTATTTGATTTTGTACTTCTTCTGCAAAGTTTTCGTTTCTTTTTTCTAAACCTTCTCCAACTTCAAAACGAATCATGTTTAAGATTTCGCCTTGATGAGATTTTACATAATCAGATACTGAAACATTTTGGTCTTTGATAAATGGTTGATCTTTTAAACATACTTCTTTGTAGTATTTAGAGATTCTTCCTTGGACCATTTTTTCAGCGATTTCTTGTGATTTTCCTTCATTTATTGCTTGTTCTTTGAAAATTGTCTTTTCTTGTTCTAGAACATCTTCAGGAACATCAGATTTATCAATGTAGGTTGGACGCATTGCACAAGCGTGCATAGCAACGTCTTTGGCAACTTCATTATCAGCACCTTCTACCAAGGCTAAAACAGCAATTTTACCACCCATGTGTGTGTAATCTCCAAAATGTTGAGTGGCAGTTTTGTCAAGACTTGCAAATCTTCTGAAGCTTATTTTTTCACCAATTTTTGAAGTGATAGCTGTTATTGCATCAGCTACAGATTGACCGTTCATATCTACTTGTAATGCTTCTTCCATAGTTTTAGCATTTGACTTTAATAAAGCTTGAGATAATGACTCTACAAAGTTTTTAAATTCATCGTTTTTAGCGACGAAATCTGTTTCAGAATTTACTTCTAAAATAACGGCTTTGTCGCCCTCAACAGAAATTTTAGATAAACCTTCTGCAGCGATTCTTTCACTTTTTTTAGCAGCTTTGGCAATTCCTTTTTCTCTTAACCATACTACTGCATTATCCATATTGCCATTTGATGATTCTAAAGCTTTTTTGCAATCAAGCATTCCTGCTCCTGTTTTTTCTCTTAATGTTTTTACATCTTGAGCACTAAACATATAATCCTCCTTATTATTTACTTAATTCATCTATTAATTCTTGTTTTTTCATAGTGCTATAACCTTTAATTTCTTTTTCTTTAGCCATAGCTTTTAATTGTTGTAAAGTTAGTTCAGTTAATTCTGGTTGTTTTTTAGCTGTTGGACGTTTTTCTTTAGCTGGTGTTTCTTCTTTTTTTTCTTCTTTAGCAACACTTTTTTTAACTTCTTTTTTTGGTTTTACTTCTTTTTCTTGATTTTCTTCAGTGTCATCTTTTTCAACTTTTACAAATTGTTTACTTTCAAGTTCTTCAAAAGTTGGCTCTTTGTCTTGTTTTTTACTATCTTCTTGACCAACACAGTTAATTATTTCATTACCATTTACTGTAGCGATAGCATTAGTTAAAGCATTTATTACTAATTTTACTGCTCTTACTGCATCATCGTTAGCAGGTATTACATAATCAACCATATCTGGATCACAGTTTGTATCCACGATACCAAATACTGGAATTTTTAGCTTTCTTGCTTCTTTGATTGCTGTTTCTTCTACTCTTGGATCAACAATTATCATAGCATTTGGTAATTTTTTCATTTCTCTTATACCACATAAATTGGCATTTAGTTTATCATATTCTTTCTTTAATTTAATTACTTCTTTTTTAGGAAGTAGTTGCATTGTACCTTCACTTTCCATTTTTTCAATGTCTTCAAGGTATTTAATTCTACTTCTTATTGTTTTGAAGTTAGTTAAAGTACCACCAAGCCATCTGTTGGTAACGTAGTACATATTTGTTCTTTTTGCTGCTTCTTCCATTGCTTCTTGGGCTTGTTTTTTAGTTCCTACGAATAGAAATGTTCCACCATTTTCAGCGATTTTTTTAATTTCTTCATAGGCTTCTTCAATTAATTTTAATGTTTTTTGTAAATCTATAATATAGATATCCTCTCTTGAAGTGTAGATATATTCCTGCATTTTAGGATTCCATCTTCTTTTTTGGTGTCCAAAGTGTACACCTGCTTCTAATAAATAATTCATTGACACTACTGTCATAATAATTTCCTCTCTTTCGTTAATCTTCTACAAAATTCAAAATAATATCACCAATTGGCACTCGATATTAAAATTCTTTTGTATGTCTATTTTAATGCATCTATTAATTCTTGTTTTTTCATAGATGTATAGCCTTCGATTTTTTTACTCTTTGCTAATTGTTTTAATTCTGTAACTGTAAGAGCTGTTAAATCTTGACTAGTTGTTTTTTCTTGTTTTTCTTTATTTTCTTTTACTACTGGTTTTTGTTCTACTTTTGTTTGCCCTTTAGCAATTTTAACTAAATTAGCAAATGCTTCTTTATCTGATATTGCAAGTTCTGATAACATTTTTCTATTGATTTCAATACCATTTTTTGATAAACCATTAATAAATTTTGAATAACTAATGTCATTTACACGACACTCAGCATTTATTCTAGTTATCCACAATTTTCTAAATTCTCTTTTCTTTTGTCTTCTGTCACGAAATGCGTATCTTTCTGAATGCATTACTTGTTCTTGAGCAGTTTTGAATAGTCTATGTTTACTTCCAAAGTAACCTTCTGCTTTTTCTAGAACTTTTTTTCTTCTTGCACGTGTTACTACGCTATTTTTTACTCTTGCCATAAATTATCCTCCTTATAGTACGTTTTTCAATCTCTTTAAATCAGATTTACTTAATTCTGACTTTTCATTTTTTCTTCTTGTTACTCTTGATGAATCTTTTCCTGTTTGATGGTTTACTCCACCATGGGTTTTAGTTATTGAACCACTTTGTCTAATATTTAAAACTTTTTTGGTTCCTTTATGTGTTTTTGTTTTAACTTTTTTGGTCTTTGCCATATGTTTTCCTCCTATTTTTCTTTCTTTGGTGTAAGCAACATTGTCATATTTTTTCCTTCTAAACGGGCTGGTTGTTCAATATCAGCGATTGTTTCTACTTTGGTTGCGAAACGATTCATTACTTCTTCTCCAATTTCTGGATGAGTTGATTGTCTACCTTTAAAACGAATACTCAATTTTATTTTGTGTCCTTTTTCTAGGTATTTTGAAGCATTTCTTACTTTGGTATCAAAATCTCCAACATCTATAACTGGCGATAGACGATATTCTTTTAATTCTGCAATACTGGCCTGTTGTTTTTTTCTTGCTTCTTTTTGTTTTTTAGCTTTTTCATATTTGAATTTGTTGTAATCAATTATCTTGCAGACAGCAGGATTAGCGTTGCCGTTCATTAAGACTAAATCTAAACCAGCATATTGGGCGATAGTTTTCGCATCTTCAATCTTTTTTACACCCATTTGTTCCCCGTTAGGTCCGATTACTAAAACATGACTTATTTTGATTTGATCATTGCATAACAAATCTGTATTGTTGTTTGCTATATAAAACACCTCCATAATATAAAAGAGTACGAAATGTACTCTATCCAAACATACCAAAAACATTAATTTTTTTCTTGGCTTTTTACCTATTGCTACTGGCAATCAGGTGGATATAGACATCTCTTTCCTTTTTTACAAGTATGATTATATAATACTTGATTGTTTTTGTCAATTATTTTCTTATTTATTATATGTTATTTCTTATTGAGTAGAATAAAAAGTTAAATTCTCGATTTTGAAGACTAGGATTTTTTAAGTTTGCAATACTTTTTATGAAAAAATGCTCATTTTCACGAGCATTTAATTTTAAAATCGCACTTTTTATTCTTCACAAGTAGCACCTAAAGCAACGTATATTGATTTAAGGCCTTTTAAAGTTAATTCATTTTTACTGTTTAGGGCATTTTTCATAGTTGGCTCATCTGTTACTAATTTACTAAAATCTAGTTTTGTGTAATCTATTTTAGTGCGTGATGTTAATTTGTTATCTTGTATTTCAATGTTGTTAGTGTAACCACCGTATTTTTCGTTCATAGTTTGATATGTTTCTTTTAAAGTTTTTTCAAATATTTGTAATACTTCTTTTTGGTCACTTGTTACTGTTTCTATGGTGTTAACAGATGTTACAATATCGCCATTAGTGGTGATTTCATAAACTGATTGTATGTCATAGGTATCACTGCTGTTTAAAGTACATTTTACTACCCTTTCCTCTTTAGAATTACATCCAACTAAAAATAATCCTAAAACAATGACTAAACTGCTCATTAATATTTTTTTCATATTTTCACTCCTTTTAAATTATAGTAGCACTTTTTTGTTATTTATTCTACAATTTTAAAAAAATTCAAAAAAAAGTTCATTTAAAATGAACTTAATTTCTTTATTGGGAGATAGCCCGCTAAATAAAATAAACGGTGTTCAAGTAAGACAAGGTTTATTTGGAAAAATATTTAATTATGGTACTGTTTCAATAACAACAGCTTCAACAGTATTTAATTTCGACTATATTGATAAACCAAACGATTTTAAAACTATTTTAAATAATCAAATTGAAAAATATGATGATGATAGAATAGAAAAACAAGCAAAAAAATGGCAGAAGCAATGAAATAATCAATTAAACCTGACTAAATAAATAGTCAGGATTTTTAATATATTTATATAAAGCAAAAGGAAGAGTTAAACTCTTCCTTTTGAAAAACTTCTACCAAGTGTATAAATACACCTGCAACAATCTAAAGTACTTTAATTATACCATTTCAAATATTTAAGTCAATGTCTTTTCTCGTTTTCTTTAGATTTATTATAAATAGTATTTTGCTTTATTATAAATTTTTTATGTATATATTTTATCATGTGCCTCTATTTATCTATAATACCTCTTTCATTAGTCATTTATAATATCACTTTTTTATAATTTGTCAATTTCTTATTTAGGAAATAAGAACTTTTAGATAATTTTTAATAACAAAAAACTAATCCATTTCTGAATTAGTCATTTATCATAACTCGAAAAAGTTCGAGCAAGTTTCACAATGGGGTGCGATAAGGGGATCGAACCCTTGCATACCGGAGCCACAATCCGGCGTGTTAACCACTTCACCAATCACACCATAAATGTTTCATGTATTATATTAACATCGTTTTTAAGTTTTGACAAGGTTTTTCATTACTTTTATGGTGTTTTGGTAATTATTTTACTTTTCAGTAGTCAATTTTTTTTGATTTACGTAACCTACAAATCCTAGGATAATCATTGGGATACATAGTACAGCATATAGCATAAATACCAATGCTCCAACAGAATATAGAATTGCTCCTACTAAAGCTGCCCATGATTTTCTTAAGAAGAATCCTAGCCATGAGAATATTGCTCCTAGTCCCATAATAACCATGTGTGGTGTTACTAATGCTGTGGCAATAGCTCCTCCTACTACCTCGGCAGAATCCTCACTCATCATTGAGCCTAGGAAGTTATACATTAAATATATAATGTATGCAGTGGCAAATATTGCACAAACAAATAATACTTTACTTCTATTTTTAAACATATTTCACTCCTATTTTATATCAGTTTTATTTATTTTAAATTTAATGTTATCGTCAAATAAACTATCTTGATAATATAAGTTATAATATTCTTTATCTTTTACATCAAAGGCTATTTGTCCTTTTAAGGTGTCATTAGCCATGATAGAGCCATCTAAACTACTTTTTATAGCTTCTAACATATATTCTTGGCTTTGCTTTTCGCCGTCTGGATCTTTTAATTCAAACTGCAATATTGATGAGATACTCTGTTCTTCATCACCAGTGTTTTCGATTGTTATATCTATTATTATGAAGTAATCATTTTCTGGCTCGTTATAACTATAACATTTGCCGTCATATTCATAGGCACACTCTTTTGTTAATTTTTTAATGGAATTAATTTTTAGTTTTGTTTTATTTACAATAGCAGTTTCGTTTACAGTAAAACTTGTTTTTGTATTTCCTTTTTGATCTGTTGACTTGGTTGTTGTACAGCCTGTAACACTAACAATTAGTAGGATTGCTACTAAAGACATAATTAATTTTTTCATAATACACACCTCCTTTTTTATATTGTAACATATAAACTTCTCGTAGGCGACATATTTTTTTTATTTTTTGTGGAATAATTGTTTTAAAGAGGAGGTGTATAACTTCTATGAGAAGATATTCTAAAGATATTTTATCTATTCAAGTTAGAAAAAATATTAGAAAATATAGGCTAATTCGTGGTTATACACTTCAAGAGTTAGCGGATTTAACTGATTTGACGCATGGTTATGTTCGTGATTTAGAGTGTTTGAGCATAGATAAAACACCAACTTTGGAAACTATTGGAAAATTTGCTGATGCTTTAGAAATAGACATCAGACAGTTATTTGATGATGTGGATATCGATTCTTCAAATAAAAAATGACCAAACTATTGTTGGTCATAACCTTTACTTACGTACTCATCATATAATTCTTTAAATCTATTAAAATGGACTACTTCTCTTTGTCTTAACCATAATAATGGTTCAATTACATCTTTATCAGTTGCTAAATCTATTAAATTTTCATAAACTGCACGGGCTTTCTGTTCAGCAGCCATGTCTTCAGATAAGTCTGCGACTGGATCTCCAGTTGATGAAAAGTATGTTACTGTAAATGGTACTCCATTGGCATCAGTTGGATATTGTCCAATGCCATGTTCAGCATAAACTCCTTCTAGACCTGCTTCTTTTATTTCTTTGATAGTTGCATTTTGCATTAGTTGAAAAATCATGGTATTAATCATTTCGACATGGCCTAATTCATCATAACATTAAGGTTATCAGTGATAATTAAATAAAAAAAGAGCCTAGCAAAAAAACTAGACTCTTTTATATATCTTTTCATTTTTGTTTAATTTAATATAATATTTGTCATTTTCTTTTGCCTCGAAAACTAAATATTTGTTGTCTTCTGTTTTACTATTTAAGTCTTCGATTTCATTTTTTAATTGTAATATTTCTTTATCTTTTTCTGCAATAGAACTTTTTAATGTTTCTATTTCTTTTTTTAAAGTCTCTTCATTATTTGTTGGTTGTACAACAACTTCTTCTTTTTTTGGATAAACTTTTGTGTCTTCTTTAGTACCTGCTATCCAACCGAAGCCCACATTATACCAAGTATAACCATTTGCTGTTTTTGTTTCTGTATAATTATAAATACCAAAATCGCAATATCCTAAAATAGCTTGATTAATTCCTGCACTCTTACGAACTCTTAATTTATAGCCAACTACTTCTATTTGGTTTTTAGATGTATCCTTTTTTGCCACTTTAGAAGCCCCTAGAAGCTTCATTATTTCTTTACTCAATGAAGAACTACCTATCGTTTGTTTTTCGTCTGCAAACGTATAATCTAGAGGGTTAACAATGTATTTCAATCTGTCGTTCCAATTGAATTTATAATTTTTAGGTACTTTCCATAATTCATAATGCAAGTGTGTTGCATAACCAAAAGTATTACCCATACTTGCTATTTGCTGTCCTCTTGATACTTTATCCCCTTTTTTAACCTTAATTGAGTCAGTTTTTAAATGACAATATCTACTTATTAATTCACTTGTATTATCAAAACTATGTCTTATCCATATATAGTTACCTGCATTACCACTACCAGTTGACTTGCCAACATCTAAAACAGTACCGTCATTAACAGCATATACTGACTCTCCCTCATATTTATGCCAACCAAAGTCTACACCTTTATGATAATTACTCTTTGAATAAGGACTTGAAGTATCTTTAAATTTACAAGTTACACCATTGAATTCTAGAGGCAATCTATTATATTTCATCTTTGCTATCCTCGAAAGTTATCTCATTTTCTATTGGTACAGATACATTTTTGTTCATGCTTCCAAAACTCTTAAATATCTTATCTTCAAAAGCTTTATAAATAGCGTCTGCTCCAATATAAGTTATAACACCTACCCAAATAGAACTTTGCCAACTTAAATCACTAAAACTAATTGAAAACACAAACCCTACTATCAAAGAAACCACTATTGATATTATTGATAATGCTTTCTTATTGTTTATCATTTCTTTTATTTTTTGTATCAATGCTGTACTTATTATTGAACTTGCTATTGCTACTACTAATATAACTTTTATTAAATCTAAATCTAACATTTCTATCACTCCTTTAATTTAATTCTTGATACTTTTTTTCAATAAATGCTATTTCATTGTTAATGTAATTGTTTTCAACATTTAACTTTTTGACTAATTTTTTATATCTATCAATTAATTCAAAAATTGCTTGATATTCCCCTCGTATCTTTGGTATGCCATTTCTTAAATCTCCTGCAAAATCACAAATTTCATATCTCAATTGAAGTCTATCGTTGTCATATAATCCTTTCAATTTTTTATCTAATAGTTTACTAATTGCTGCTATCACTGTTGTTGAAGATGTAATTATACCCGCTAACAATCCTAGCCAATTACTTATATCACTCATTATTTATCACTCCTTTTAATTACTAATTTTTTTCCAATAAAATTTATTACAATAACTATCAAGCATTTGTGAATATGATAATGTTATAGTTGTATCACATCGAAACTCGTTTCCAGAGGCGATTGAGCCACCAGAAGTTTTACACACAACATCAATACTTCTAATTGCTCCAGTATTATCAATTTCAATCATTATAATACCGTTTCCACCATCTGCTGTTGCTATAAATCCTTTGTAACTTATACTTGGTTTAGAAAACCCTATTCTTTCCCAGTCAATTTTTCCATATTCAATAGTTGAGTCTGCAACAGTAACAGATGGATTAATATGTATGGCAATATTTGCTGTGTGTCCAGCTAATGATGCCCAAACTTTAAATGTTGAACAATTACTCTTTGTTACATAGTCTTTATCACTAGTAGTTATATATTGTGATTTGAACTCTTTATCAATTAATTCCCATGTTCCCCCATACTTTGATTGGGGATTTTCATTTGTTGATGTACATATAATCATGTTGGGCTGTGTGATAAACTTATCTAATGTATTTCCACTTTTTGAACTTATATTGCAAGCTATATCTTTCCATGATATTTTGCTATTGTTTCCAAATAAATTACTAAATATTTTCATTATTTTTCGTATCATAATTAACATCGTAAAAATTTTTTAAATCTAATTGCTAACTTTTTTCCAGTAAAATTTGTCGCAATATTCATCTAACATATTATCCATTGCTGTTGCAAAATCATAATTAATATATGCATTAGCTCCTGAAGCTATAGATGTTGCACTACCTCTTCCAATAATATCAACACAGTTAGCAATACCAGTATTCCAAGCTATATTTACCATGATAATACCATTATTTACATCTGTTCCTGCAAGCAAATTTGTTGGGCTAAAATGCATCGTACTTATACCAAGTTTTTTAAAATCAATTGTAAATAATTCTGCGGTAGTGTCTGTTAATGCCTTGGCGGTAACAAAATTTATTCTTAATGAATTAGTATGCCCTGTACGAGCATAATAGATTGTGCATGATGAAATATTACTTGTTATAGAAGAGCCAGTCAAATCAAAATGTCCTGCCTCATTTCTAAACTCTTTGTCTATTAATTCCCAAGTACCACCATATTTTAATTGTGGGTTTTCGTTTTTTGAAGTACAGATGATCATATCTGGTTGTGTGATATATTTATCTAATGTTTTAGATTTATTACTACCACCTTTACAAGCTATTTCTTCCCATGAGATTTTTGAGTTATTACCGAAAAAATTCTTAAAAACTTTCACGATTAACACCTCGACTAGAGGTTATATTAATTACTAATACAACCCCCCCCCCAAGTCTTAAATTTTTTGTCTTTCATATTATTAGTTATTAACTAATTGCACTTTATGTCTTTACTTTGCCTATGGCTAACCATGAAATCGTTGGCTCTACACCTCCAGTTGAAGCATTAACTGATTGTATTGTAAAACCTGTGGAAGTCATTGAAACTGGCTTATTTACTACATCTTTATAATTTTTGTTTGTCGTACTATTACTCATTTGCAAGAATACAAAGGCATTGCTTCCAAACTCTTCTTTATATGTTACTTGAGTATCTGTATTTGCTCCTGCACTTATTTTTATTGGCTCTCTTCCTAATGTAATTTGTAAATCGCCAATTTTGATAACAGATTGTGTATTACTTGCAACGTTTGTAAAATATGTTTCAATTTTAGGTATTAACTTATCAAGTGTTTTTGCTTTATTACTGGTGTCCTTACCTGCTATTTCCTCCCACGATATTTTGGAATTATTTCCAAATAAATTTTTGAACACTTTCATAGGCATACAGAGTGCAATTTAATTAAATAACTGCACCCCCCCCCGAACAAATGTTTGTTTTTACTCATTACTATCTTCCTCACTTTCTATAAATTCTTCTATACTAGGGCTTTCAACAGTGTTTGTATCATCAAAAATGCTTGGTTGTTCTACCATGCTTTCATCTGCTGTCGCCTCTTCCCAGTCTTCACTTTCTGCAAAAAACGGAACTAGATATCTATTTGAATATACATCTCCCCAAAATTGAGTGCCTCCAAGATTTTCATCATACTCTCCACCTAAAGCAACTTTATTTAGGTGTCCGTCAATTGCTGGAGAGCCAGCCATTAAGGTTATATTATCAAAAGTTATTTTATCTAGTGAATCTTCTATTTCTACAATTATGTTATAAGATTTATCAAGTATAAAGCCATTGTCTGGACTATCTCCTTTAACATAATCATCAAAAGAAAATTTGTTTTGGCTTTCTGTTAAAACAATTGCTGTTGTTCCATCTACAAAACTTGTATCAGTTACTTTTTTATATCTATATTTTACTTTTAATGTATTTTCAACTGCTCCAAAATTTCCTTGCCAAAATGTTCCAGAAAAGCTTAACTTTGTTTGTGTTGATGAGCCACCGTCTCTTAATGCTGTTGCATTTCCTTTACCTAGTTTTTGATAATTTATGAATTTACTTACTTTTTTTGATAAACTTGTTGAATTGCCTCTTGTATCCACTGCATAAACATTTATTGTATCTCCAACCATGCCAATAATTGTATAAGGCAAGTTAGATGGAGAAACCAAAGTATTATTAATTAAATAATGATCAATTGTAGCCCCTTTAGTTCCTGTTGCGGGTGTTACTGAGACTTTAATATTACTAAAGCCACTTACACTGGTTTTACTATCTTGTGTTAACTGTATTGTTTTGGTATTAATATCCTCATAATCAAAACTTGAAAATTGAGGGTTTGCATTTGTAATAATTGCTGTAGAGTTTAAAGAACTTGTTCCTAAATTTGTGGTATCACTTAAAGTCTCCAAATCCCATTTAATACTTAAACTATTACTATTAGGGGACAAGCCATATATTGTATTTATCTGTTGTTGAGATAGCGATATACTATCTCCGTCAGAAACATCATTAAATTTTGCAATTTGTGTTTGCCCACTAGAGCCTACAAAATACAATGTTAAATTGTTTATATATGAATCATCATGCCTAGTTATTGACAAAACTAGTGATTGTTCTAAATTTAATGAGTTATTATTTTGAAATTCATTTAATACACTTATAAGTTTTGAAAGCGATAAAGAAGCTGTTCCAGACATTTTATCACTTGTGGCATCACTATAATAACAAGTAAATTTTACTTTTACACTTGTAGTTGTTGACGGAATATTTACTTCAAAAGTATCATTTGTGGTGTGAACACTTGTATTGTTCCATGAGTCATTTCTACCTTTTAGGGTTAATCTTTTTGTTTGGGTTGTTATTCCAGTACCACTTATTTCAACTTCTCCATACAAATATATACCTGTTCCGACATAACCAGATGAAGTAACTAAATTTGTTTTTGCTGTTAATTTGAAGTTTGTTTTAGTGCTAGTTCTTGATGATTCTGTTATTGTTAATACACTTTTTGTTGTTGTTCCTGAAATCATCTTTTGTAAAGTTATTGTTGCCATTATTCTTTACCTCCGAAAGTTATCCATATATGATCTTTCTTAATTTCTTTTACAAACATACCCACTATATTAGCTTCTTCATGCACTGTTAATGTTTTTGTATCTGTTCCTTGGTCTGTATTTCTATTAACAACTTCATCAGTGGTTAGGTTGATAGTTCTTTGTCCGTCTGCGTCAATTCTTGTTTTAGCATTTATATTAGAGTTGATTACTTCTATTCCTTTAGAAATATTTACAGTAGATGTAGTTGTTTCATTTTGGTTTTGCGAATACACAGCTTTAGTCTCGCCCGCATTAACCATTAATTCATAAACAGCATATCCAGAGTTTGTATCGCAAGAAAACTTTACTTCAATATTTTTGGCTGTTACAGTTATTGGCAATTCAAACAATGTTTCATCTGCTGTCTGTTCTAAATCATATACTTTGTTATTTATAGTAACTGTGGCTATGGCTAAACTAATCAATCTTTTATATTTAAATGAAATATAGTAATTTCCGTTTAACACTTCTTGGTTTTGCATACAAGAGCCATTTTTTAACAATATACACGTTCTTGTTGCAGAGTTTTCTTCTGTTCCTCTATCCAATGTTCCTTGCCAAAATTCAAATCCGTCTCCCTCTGCAAATGCAAGCGATGTATTTCTAAAGATATTTAAACCACCAGTTGTTGAATAAATATTAGTTAAACCACTTTTGGCATTTTCTATCAACTCATTTATTTGCTCTTTACCATAAAAATCATCTGTTATTTGAGATGTTATTAAATTAATATTTTGCTGATTGATTTCAATCGAATTATTTATACCTGATAATTCATCAAGTAGCCCTTGTATGCGTTCTACTGACATAGTACCTGTAGTAATAAAATTTGCTACTATTTTTCCATCACTAGTTATGGCAGTTTCATAAGGACCATTTATACCATTTTTAGAAAAACCTAAACCTGCAATGTTCCATCTCCAAACATTTTTTGCTTGTTGAGGATCCTCATTATCAACGATAAATAATTCTTCCCTAGTTTTTATAACATAGCCACCAAGAGCAGAAGTTAAAAGTCTTGAAGCATTGTTTTGAGCTTCAATTAAAATTGATTCTGGATTAATATCTAAATTTTCCATTTGTTTTTGAATCATATTATTTTGTTCGTTTACTAATGATGCTTTCTCGCTTCCTAATTCAAAATTAACTATTTTTTCTTTCAAGACATCATAAATAATTTTTATAACTCTTGTTTTTATTTCCATGCCCCAAACTTTTGTTGTAATTGTATCTCCTAAATTAATGCTTTCAAGGTGTTGAAAGTTTTGATATTCAATTGTTTTAGATAAATCTTGATAATCAATTTTAATATTTACAGAAGGTAAATCTGCTCCATTTTTATATAGATCATTTACATAATTTCTCATAATTTCATATGCTTGTTCTTCTGGTGTTTCTTCATCAATTGATACATCAACTTCAACTGTTTTTATTAATGGGAAAGGATAATTGTTAATAAGTGGACTATCAATAAATTTTTCTGGTAGCATTAATTCATTATTGCCGATTGGCATTATTCTTGTAGCTGTTTCTGTTATATCTGTTAGCATTTCAATGCTTTTTAAATTTTTCCCAAATTCTACAAAAACCCCATTATCATTACCTATTTGATTTTTATAATCTATTGTAAAATTATCTAAATCTATCTCTCCACCCCAGACATTTATTAATGAATTGTCCGCAGTTAAAATCGCTTCTATAGGATTTTTTCTTACGTAATAAGCTGTATTTTCAGAAATAACATTACCTGTTACCTCAAAAGAATTTTCGTATGAAGTATGACTTAAAATATATCTTAAAGCATTTGTACCAGATTGATTAGTTGGTCTAACATCTAATAAAAAATTGTTATACAAATCAAAAAATATATGCAACGCATATATTTTTATAGTCTTATTTTTAGTAATTTGAAATATTCTAAATAGCTGATATTTCCCATTGTATTTACATTTTATAATATTTAATTTTTCTAAATATTCACTGTTTAATCCATCAAGAGCATATTCAAATTCTAATTTATATGTTCCATTTAGTTCTCTAGTAATTTGAGGATTAGTTTTAAAATCTTTAAGATATCCTAGACCGTTTGTATCAAAACTTTTAAGTTTTAATTCAGTAAATTTATCATATATTAACATAAATTAGCCTCTCGATACTTGATTTTAAAGCTTTCATAAGGATTGTTAATTGTGATATTATTATTTACTAAATTTAATTTTATTTGACTTAAGTCATCTCCACCGATTTTGTTTGATGCATTAACATTATCTATGGTTGCTATCATCATTTTAGTGTCAATTACTATTGTACCTTCAAGATTATATATATAAATATTTTTATTATTTATTTGTATTTGATAATCTCCTTCTCCAGTTAATTCTAAAATTGGTGATGCTTCTATAGTTCCTTTGATATCAAATTCATTTTCGATATTCGTTATTTCGTATTCTTGATAACTTTCGTTAATTGGCTGAACTTCAAATTTTAGAATAAAATTATACCAATATTCAGCCACAGAAGTTAAGTCAATATTGTTATTAATAGTAACATCAAAAACTTTATTAAGGTTGTTAGATAACCTTAATTTTCCACTTCCTTGAAGCCATTTAGCAATTAATGGTATGTTTTCACTTTTACTAAAATAACACTCAATAGAACGATCATATGAATCATAACAATTATCTGTTTCATGAAGTGTTCCGTTTCTTCCTTCAATTGTAATTGTATCAATTCTTTTTTTTGGAAATGTAAAATTATCAAAAGTACCACATTTTATTCCAAAATCTCTTGAATCAATATCATTATAAATAAAATAATTCTCAATCATCCCGTTACCTCCTTCTGTTTTAAATAAAATGCTAATTCTTCGGCAAGACTTTCAATATCCTTATCACTATTATTATTAAAAGTATCAATATTTAAATAAATTGGTCTTATTTCTGCTGGTGTTATATTTTCTTGAGTTACTCTAGACATAGACAATTCTGGATCTACTGCAGTTGTAACTTCATCTGATAATTCACTCATTGCATTTTGAACGTGTGGAATTGAATCAAGTATACCTTCAGCAGTTCCTAAACCGATATTTAAACCTATCTCATCTTCGAATAATTTTGATGGTGAGTGGATGCCAAATAAATTTTTTATAAAGTCAAATACATTACCTACCCACTCTTTAATTTTATCTTTAATCCATTTAAAAGAATCCTTTATACCTTGCCAAAGACCTTTAATTAAATCCAATCCAACTTCTCCCATTTTAGAAATACCATCTTTCAATCCATTTACTAAAGATGTTATTATCTCGGGAATTTTTGCCACAAGTTTTGGGATTGCTTTTATAAGACCAACTCCCAATTTTACAGTTAATTCAATTCCTAAAGTTACAAGTTTTGGGAGATTATTGGTAACCGCAGAGATTAATTTTTCTATTATTATTGGAATCTGATCTATTAAAGTAGGAAGTGCAGATATCAATCCATCACAAAGCCCTAAAATTATTTGGATGCCTGAATCAATGATTAAATCTATATTATCTAAAATCGTGTTAACAACAGTTAATAGAGAACTTATAATTATTGGTATCAAACTTGGTATTGCAGATATTAAGCCATTACAAAGTTCTAAAATTATTTGGATGCCTGATGACAAAATTGTTGGCAAATTTAAAATGATAGCCTGACTCAATGAGTTGATGACCTGTATAATCGCAGGCAATATAACATTTAAATTACTTGTCATCCCATTTATCAGAGTTGTTATTAATTGAATACCACTTTGCAGAATAGTTGGCAAATTAGAAGATATAACATTAATTAGGGATGTGATTAAATTGTTCCCAATTTCCATCATTTTTGGAATTTGAATAGAAAGATTATTTATAAAATCATTTATATATGTAATAAATTGATTGGTTGCTTCTTCAATTGTACCTTCATCACCGCCCAAAATTGAAGCAATTAAATTATTAAATGATCCGCCAATTTCATTAACATCGCCTAAAAGTGATGATAATGCAGGAGCAAAAGCAGAAGCTATTATATTCCCAGTTGATGAAGTAATTGTTGAGAATTTCTGCATTTCATCGTCTAATGAGCCTAAAGCTTTTAAACCTTCTGAATTTAAAACAGCACCCATTTTGGATGCTTCTGCTGTTAACTCATTTATACCTTGACTTCCTAATGCAATTAAAGGATTTAAATCTTGAGCAGATTTACCAAAAATGCTCATAGCTATTGAATTTCTTTCTGTTTCGTTAGAAATGTTCCCTAAAGCATCAATACACTCCCAATAAACCTCTTCGCTATCTCTTAAATTCCCGTTTGCGTCAGTAACAGAAACACCTAAAGTTTTATAAGCATCATTTCCAGCAGCCATTTGCTTAATATTTTTAGCCATTGATGAGGTCAAAGTATCAGTTGAAACATCAACTAATTCACTAACAGCTTGATATTTTTGTAATGCTTCTGTACTTAAACCTGTTTGTGTAGACATAGTTAAAATTTCATCAGCATATTTTGCCCCTGATGAAATTGCTCCAGTAAATGCAGAGCCAATTTTTTCAATACCTGAAACTAAAGATTTTAAACCGTTTGTTAATGCATCACTAATCAAATTTGCTTTTAATACATCTCCAAAAATACTTGTTTTTTCTGATGTTTTCTCTTCTTCTTCACCAAATTTATTCATTTCTGAAGTCGTACTATCAATCTGATTATTTACTTTTTGGAGTGCTGTTTGATTATCGATTAATGTATTTTGCCATTTTTGGGCTTCTTTAGAGTCTTCACCATATACTTCAACTGCTTTTTTATGCATTTCATACGAAAGACTAACTTTTTCAGCAAGTTGAGCCTGTTGTTTTTCTAATATTGACAATTTTGATTGATAAGTCTCTATTGAAGCATTATTACTGTCTAATTGCACGTTTGTTAAATTTAATTGTTTATTCATCGTATTTATATTACTTGTAATATCTCTAATCGCAGATAAAGCCTCACTCTGGTCAACACTAAATTGTAAATCTACTCCATCTTTCTTCTTCGCCATATAATCACCTCTCTTTAGGATTTTTAATGTAAGAATCCCAACTCATTTTGTTTATATAAACTAAATCCAAAAATCGAATATCAAAATTCCAAAAAGTGTTTTCAGGTATGCCTGCAATTAATACATAAAGTGTATAAATGTCGGCTAAAGTATTAATTTTTAAATCAGGTATCATATACCTTTTCTTTCCTTTTTTAGATTTTGAAGTTGCTAATTTTATCGATTTTTGGAAGGCTAGTTTTTTTCGTCGTTATTGTTTCCTATAATATTTGAAAAAATTTCTAAATCACGTTTAAAGTCAAATGTAGAGCTATCTAAAAATTCTTCATAAGAAAGTGGATTTTCATCATTATTACCACCAAGATATCCAACATACAAAATTTGCATTACTGTTTCGTGATCAATAGTGTGTTTTGTAGATACAGCAGCAATTAAATCTTTTGCATTAGGATTATTTGATTGAAACTTAAATAAATTTTTATAATTTAATTCAAAATTAATTTCTTTACCATTTTTTAAAATATATTTTTTCATTTTTTCCTCCTTGAAATAAAAAAAATAAGAGGAATAGTAAATATACTATCCCTCAAAAATTTAAGCAGCAGGTGAGGCTTTCACCAAATCAGGTGAAAAGCTTGTCAACCATTGCTTTTTTACGTCTTCATCTGTAACATCTTTTTCATAAGCCTCATAATAACATTTGTTATTTTTGTCATATACGGCATTAAACTCTAAACTCAAATATGCTAATTCAGTTTGAGAATTGTCTATGTCCTTAATAAAGCCAGATACATTAGTTAATTTTGGAAATGCTATATATTTTTTGTCTGTTCTATCCAAATTATAAACAAGAGCAGCAAATATAAAATTTTTTGAAACTGAATTTTTATCTAATGCGTAAACACCATCTTTTAAACCTTTATTTGTCAAACCAAAAAGATTTCTTGCTACTATTTTACTAATATGTGCTTCAATAGAAACAGTTAAATAAGATGTTTTTGTTACTGCTTTTAATTGTTCAATTCCACAGTTTTTAACAACTTTTTGTAATTCTGGCTCAATACTTAATGTACCAACGCAGCCAAATGGCTCGCTTTCTTCTGGCTCATCAGTTTCACTTAAAAATTGTGCTGATGCTTCTTCGATTAAATATTCTTCATATTCATTGTTCATTTTAATTTATCCTCCATTTCTTTTTTTAAATTTTCTTGTAAATCTTGAGCAATTTTTGGAATTGCTTTATTAATACCACGATTCATAAAATCATTAGGTGTTTTGTCAACTGAATTACCTACACCTAAAGCAGGAAAAACTAAATAATAAAAAGGATTTGTTGTCATAACAATAAATCCTAAATTTGTATTTTTAGTTTGTAAACTATCGCTTTCTTTGGCGTAAGTTTTAGGCTGACCCTTATAATTTTTTTTTCGTGGTTTTGAAGTTGGCATTTCTTGTTTTATTAAATTCATGGTATATTCTGTTGCAACATTATGTAAATACTCATTAATTACTTTTTCAGCAACATTTGGTAATGCTTTTATTGAATCTTGTAATTTACTTAACTGTTCAAAATTTTTTAACTCAAATACTGCTTTCATTTTTTTATAACTCTCGTAAAAGTTAATTCTAAAGTGTCTACATATTGATTAGTGTTAGGCTTTTGAAAATGACTATAAACACCATCGCCATTTAAAACTAATCCTAATTTTTCAATGGTGTTTATAATATCTATTTCTAAATAATTATCATTTGAATAATTTTCTGATACCCAAACAAGAGAAATATCTTGATAAAATTTACAATTACTTTTTCTTATTTTGCTTTCAGTGTAGAAAAAATAATTATAATCTGTTATTTGTTCTTCATAAACAATATCTTTATAAATAGGCAATTTAAATTTTTTTAATGCTTCAACTATTTCTTCGTTTGTCATTTATTATCACCAACTTCAAATACAAATAAGTACTTAACTTATCTGAATCAATTTTGTATATATCATAAATTTCATCTTCGATTTTAACTTTTGCATTTGGGCTTATTTTCCTAATTGGAATTTTAACTTTTTTGTCTAATGAATAACCTAAAGAATTTGCTAATTCTAAATCTTCGTTTCTTTTTGATAATTCTGCAAAACAATATAAACTATTAGTTGTAAACGTTTCTCCAATTTTTTTATTTGATTTATCATAAATTGGAGACATAAAACCATATTCTAAAACACCATCGTTATAAACCTCGTGATTAAGTTGATTCTTCGTTATCATAAATGGCGTATTTTAACTGTAATTCGAGTATATTTGATTTAAAATTTTGATCAAAGTATTCTAAAGTATAGTTTCTAACATATCTACAATAATCTTTTAATAATGCTCTTGCTTTTAAATCCTTATCAAAATCAAGAGACACACCTACTTTTTCATTTAAGTGTGCCTCTCCTTCTTTTATAATTTGTTCTAAATTATCATTAGTTATTGGCTCATCCCACGTAATCGCTAGATAGCGTTTAACTTCTTCTAGCATATTATCACCTCAATTATGCTGCAGCAACTTCTTTAGTTTTTACTGGATTTTCATCAGTGTTTGTAACAACTACTTTTACTTCACTATCTGCTTTTAAACCGCTGATATCAAATAAAATAAATGAATCGTTATCAACTGGACGTCCATTTGCAAGCATTTTTGTTACATAAACTCTTTCATCTTCTAAAAAGTGAACTTCATCTGAATATTCAATTTTTTGATTAGAAGCAACACCTAAAAAATATTTTTGGCTTAATCCCATGATTGCTTTTCCAGTATCAACAACTGATGATTCAATAAATTTAATTGGATATGGTAATGTTTGAACGTAAACACCTGCAGAATTTAAAACTAATGTTGATGGTAATATTTTTGTTAGATAATCAAACGGATTAACAATAAATATTACATTTGATATTTTTCTTTTACCATCTTTAGTTAATTTTGCAATTTCATTTAAAATTGTTGTAGGCTTAAAATCATTTAATTTTACTGCATCTTTTTGTGGATATACTCCTTCTTGAACAGATCCTTTTAAGTTTCTATCCATACCGATTGGCTGTTCTTTACCAGTACCAGTTATAATACCTTTTTCAAGACCTAATGATAATGCTTCAAACAAGATTGCTCTTATGAAACTTTCAAGCCAAACTGGTCCAAGTTCTAGATAAGATTTACAAATTGGTAAAAATGCAGATAATTTATAAACATTTACACTTTCTTTTGAGAAACCACTTGCAATTTCTTTTGTAATTTCTGCACATAATGGACCCCAAACTGCTAAATCAACATCGCCATTTCTAATCATCAATTCTGTAATACCAGTTACATTTTGGAATTGAATTTCTGATAATAAAGGATGATTGTCTGCTAAATCTTCAAAAACTCTTTCAATTGTAGTTGTAGGTAATGTTAAATCTGCCCCAGTTAAAGAGCCATTTACTTTAATTGTTGAAATTAATTTTTCATAATATGCTTTTTCTTTTGAAGTTAATTGAGCAAAACCTCTTTTACTTAAAATTTCTGCATCATTACTTTCTTTAATCTCCTCATACTTTTCTGCTAAATTTTTTGCAACACTTTCCATGTACTCCATAACGGCTTGTGCTTGCTCATCAGGATTATCACTTTTTAATGCTTCCATCATTTTTGCTTTTAAATCTTCTTCAATATTTTTCATTTTTATTTTCCTCCTATCATTTTCTCTAAAAATATTGTTTTAAATTGCTTCTTTTCTTCTTTTTCTTGCTCTTCTGGTTGTTTAATTGGCATCGCTAATTCCATTTTTTTTAATTTTTGTAATAATTTTGAAATTGCTAAAGACTGTTGAGCAACATTTTTATTATTTAACTCAATAACTTCATCGGCAAAACCAAGTTGAACACACTCTTCAGCAGTAAGCCAAGTTTCTTCATCCAAAAGTTTTATTAATTCTTCTTTAGTAATTTTAATTTTGGATAAATAACTTTCAATTGAGGCTGTCATTATTTTGTCTAAATCATCTGCTTGCTTTCTTAATTCTTTTGAATTGCCCTCTGCATATGTCCAACAATTATGAATCATCATAAATGTGTTTTTTGGCATATAAATTTTGTCTCCAGCCATGGCAATTACGCTTGCAATAGAACAAGCACAAGAATCAACATAAACATTTACTTTTGCTGGATGATTTTTTAACAAATTATAAATTGCTATACCAGTAAAAACATCGCCACCATAAGAATTTAAATGAACATTGATTTCTTTTACATTTAAATTTTCAATTGTACTTTTAATTGTTTGTGCTGATACATCACCTTCCCACCAAGCATAAGGAACAATGTCTCCATAAATGTAAATGTCTACGCTTTCATCTGTTTGATTTGCAAGCTGAATAAATTTACTCATCTGTTTTTTCTCCTTTCATATCCTGATAATTTTTTGTAATATAATGTGCTTTTGCCCAAGCCTCGTTAGTTTCTGGTTGATCAATCAACTTTCTAACTTCATCTGGGCTGTAACCAATTCTTGTTAAAACATCCATAGAACTAGCAACATCAAAAATATTGATATGTTCAACTCTAGATGTATCTGTTCTTAAATAAGTACCTTTCAAAAAATTTTCTTTTTTGAAATATTTTCTATTAAATTCTCTATCAATCATTTTTGCTATTGGGTCAACACAAAAAGTTAAAAAGTTGTTCATTTGTAATTTGATTTCTGCTAAATCGCCTTTCATTATCCCTTTTGGGATGTTCAAAGCCATAGAGACATAATCAAATGCACCTTCAATACCTTTTTGTACTTCGCTAATGCTTATAGGACTTTTAGAAGAATTAGTTTCGTTAAAATCAAGACCTTCCTCAAGAGGTAAAACTGCATTTATTGATTCAAAATAATTTTTAAATTTATTTTTTATATAAGTTTGCATTTTTTCTTGGTCTTCAAAACGTTGTGAAAACATACCACTAATTTTTAATTTTCCTCTTATGCCGTTTTGATTTTTATAATCATTAATTCCTACGGAAATTAATTGTCCATAAGATAAAAATAATTTATCAATATAAGATTTAATGTCTTGATTGTTTAGTCTTGTGTATATAACTTCATCTGATGAAAATCTTTTATTAAGTAATATAATTTCATCATGAATTTTTAATGAAACATTATAAAAGACACTTTTTTTAAGTGCCTTACCTTGAACATCAAACGAATCTGCGACAAATAGTTGGTCATTACTTTGAATAATTAAAGCCTCGTTATCATTAATTAAATGATAAACAAAATCGTTCCAAAATTCTGAAGCATTTTGATTAGAATTTGGTTCGATATTAAATAAGTAATAATTACTATTTTTATGTTCTTTATTGTTTTCATACGTTTTAAACTCTGAATTTGAAATTGCTTTTGCTATTAAATTTATTGCCGTATTTAAAGCAATCTCTTTATAAATTATTTCGGAAGCAATTGTTCCAAAACACTCTGAATTTATTTCTAGTGTTGTGCCTGAAAAAATATTTTTTAACCACTGTGATACTTTCATTTTTTTCTCATCTCCTTTTTAAAAACCAAATGAGTCAAAATTCATATTTTTAATTTCATCATTTGGCAATTCATTTTCAATTGTTAATGCGTGAATTAAAGCCATAAAACCATCATTTTTTCTTGACTGATATTCAATTTTGAAATATGTTTTATTGCCTTTGCCATCAGTTTTCACACCTGTATTGTTTGTATACCATCTCATCATCGGGTCATCTCCATAAACTATTCTATGATTTGCAAAAAGTTCATCAACTAATGGGGCTATTTGATTATGAGTTATTGGACCACTTCGTACCAAAACCAATCTTCCATCTGGATTTTCTTTAGATACTGCGTAAAAGCCATATTTCTCAAATTCTTCTTTTAAAATTCTATATCTAAAAACATCTAAAGCAATTTTTTTTATTGAATAATTATTTGCTTGTTCAACAAACCAATTAACAACAATTGAACTTTCAATTGTTGGTGTATCAAGCATTGTAATTAAACCTTTTTCTTTTGCTAGTGCTAAATCAAATTTTATTAATTGTAAATGTGGACTTTTTGAACATATAAATGTATGATGCTTTACATATAACTTTCCATTTTTTTTAAACAGTAAAACACAACCACAAAAGTCTTGAACATCAGCATAGTCTAAACCTCCAACGCACACTTCTCCATCTAAATTTGGAAAAGTTTGATTTGTCGCTGCAATATTCTCCCAATTTGTAACTATTTGAGCCTCATTTTTTTCTGGTATGTTCATCCTCTTTGTTAAAAATTCATACTTTCTACTTGGGATTTTTTTCTGTTCAATGTATTGTTTATTTATTTCATCTTTTAAAACTGGAAAGAAATCAATTGCTGGATTTGATTTAATCCATAATTTTGGATTATCTATTTCTTTAACATCATCAAGTTCACACAAAAAAGGAAAGTAACCTAATTCATTACTTTCTCCTTGTAAAATTTGACTACATATTTCTAATAATTCATCTAAAGGTCCATCACGAACTATTCCTTGAGTTGTAATAATTATTGTTCTTGGATGTGGTATTTTTCCTAAACAACTATTGAAAACATTTACTTGTTTTAAATCTTGATAAGCATGATATTCATTAAAAAGTATAAGCCCTGATTTTTTACCATCTTTTGTTTTAGAATTTGATGTGTTGTACCTCAAAACTGAATTAGTTTCATAATTAACAATTTTCTCTTGACTAACATAAAATTTATCTTTGAATCTATCTTTATTTGATGATAACATTTCATAAACAATATCAAATGTTCCTTGTGCTTGCTCCTCACTGGTTGCGACTATGTCTATATTATAATTTTTTATTCCATAAAGTGGCGTTTGAAGAAAATTTAAAAGTGGGGCTATCATACCATCTTTACCATTACCTCTTCCCATCATTATTACAAAAGTTCTAAAAATTGGAACATCATCTTTATACATAAAAATGAAAGCGTATATGAATTTTTGAAATGGGAATAATTCATAATACCACTTCTTGCAATAATCTAAACACTTTTTATATGTTTTCTTATCAAAATAGATATCTTCTCTTTTTAAAGTTGGTTCAACAATGTTTTGAATTAGTAGCCATCTTTTTTTATTAATTTTATCTGGATTAGAATAACACCATCTTAAATAATCATTTATTTCTTTACAAATAATCTTCATCAATTGATTTCTTCTTTGGTTTTTTCAATTGCGGCATTTCTTTTTGTGGTGTTAAATTCAATGCAAATAAAAGTTTTAACATTTGCTGATTAACTTTCACCAATTCAGAAACACTATCATTTTTCTTTTTTCCTTTTTGTCCTCCGCCGTTGTCATAAACCACAACAACTCCTCTTGATTTTATATCATTTGACAAGCCTTCTTTTGTCAGCCACAAATTCATATAATCATCGATTAAATCTTCAAAATATTTTCCTATACATCCAGAATTTTCTAATTTTTGATTTAAATCTTCTTTTATCTTATTAAATTTTTCAATATCGTATTTTATTTTAATTGTTTTAGCCATATTATCATCACCCCAATCACATATTTCAATACCATATATCGGAAAATATTACCCCGCCCCCGTTGTAACCCCTCCCAAAAAAACTTTAAATTTTTTTTAAGGGGGGCTATATATTTGTAACACTTCTGTATAAAAATATATTTACTTTATTTTTCTATACTCATCTAATATATAATCAATTGTTTCATTATCAGTTTGTAAAACTCTAGATATTCTTCTATAGCTAATTGCATTTGGTATTTCATGTGTTAAATACTTTGATCCACATGTTTCACAAATTGATAATTTAATTATTTTGTGAGCTAACATTGTTATTTCATCGAAGTATTTTTCTTTGTCTTCTTCTTTTAATTTTTTTAAATTATCTATTGTATACAAAATGAACTACCACCTTTCTTCATTAATGAATTTTTGATTACTTATATGCACTTTGTTATCTAAAATATTATGATGTCTAATACATACTGTTTCTAGATTATCATTATCAAGTGCAAGTTCTGGAAATTTTTTAAGTTCCTTTTTGTGATGAACATCAAGTTTCTTATTATCTAATTTTGTAGTAACTAAACCTTCTCGCTTGCACTCTTGACACTCAAAGTTATCTCTTTGTAATATTTCATTAACTTTATTTTTCCAAATTCTGCTGTGATAAAATTTATCTATGTTCCCTGAATTAATTAGTCCTTTAATCCAAGAAGTTAAATTATTCATCTTTCTTTTGTTCGGTAGATTCTTCAACTACTTCTACAAAATCTAATTTTTCTAAATATTTTGCTCTTTTTACATCTACTTCAAAGATTTCTCCAATGCTTCTCATAATTGTTTTGTTTTGTTTTTTTGTTTCGACTAAATCTTTAAATTCTATTTTTGCTTTTACTTTCATATCTAATACCTCCTAAAAATAAAAAAGAGATATCAACGGATATTGTTAATAACTCTTTTTTAAATTAAATTCATTGTATCAAGTATATAATGTATTTTTTGCTATGTAAATAGCGGCTTTTTTGCGTGGTTTTTGCATTAACAATATCCTAAAATCTCACTCAAAAAGTCGTTAGGTAATAGCAAAACCTTGATTTCATTTATTAAACGATTTTTGTTTCTGCTAATTGTAGAAGATGCTGTTGGAGATTCTTTTCTTAAATTTTTACTATCATAATATTCTGCTATTTGCTCATAAGATTTATTTTCAAAATAGTAAAGTCTTATAATTTCATAATAAGGATCATCTTTAAATTTTTCTAATGTTCTATCTATATGTTTTAAAATTATTTTTGTTCTATCTATATGTTTACTTATAGATTTTATTGAATCTTCTAAAACTTCTGATGTATCTTTATTTTGAAAATTGCCTGATATCATATTAGTGATTGATTTAGATTTTTTGGGAAGACCAACTTCTTTTAAATCTTTTATTTGTTCTTTTCTATCGTTAATAGATTCTTTTAATTTATTATAACTGAATAAAAGTCTTTCTGTATTTTTAAATGATGTGTTTTCTTTTTTTATATATCCTCTTGCTTCTAGTTCACTAATTATAATCTTTATTAATTCTTTTTTTTCCTCCATCTTATTTTCCCCTTTCCAATAAAACAATAGCTATTACTGTAAAACATATTATTAGTGTTATTGCAATTCCTGAACTCATTTCACACCTCCTAAAAAAATAAATAGATTGCTGAATAAACAAATCTTCTAAATAAACTTTCGTTTTCTTCTAAATCTGTATCTTCAGTATGTGAAGCTAAAATTTTTTTTCTATATAAAAATACATGTGCATATAATTCATTGATAAAACTTTTTTCGTTTCTTTTTGTTTTTAAATCATTTTCTTTCATATATTTTTTTAAATTTGAAACATAATCTATAATTTGTTTTTTGCTTTTAAAATTATCTTTTGATGAAACTTTAATGTTATTTGTCTTGAAAATTGTTGGAACATCATTAATCAAAACTAATCTTTCTTTTGTCATTTTTTTACCTCATATAATGATAATGAATAGCCATTTTCAATTAACCATTTTTTTGACCTTTCTTGTAATTCTTTTGGAATACTAGGTACTTGTAATCGCATTTTATGTAATTCTATTCTTGCAATTTCAGGAGTTTCAGGTACAATACCCAAATTCAAACCAATAATATCTTCCAAGAGTTCCAAATCGCTTAATTCTTCAAAATTAAATAATAATTCATTTCTTCTTTTTATATATTCATCTACTGTTATGCTTGGATATATTGCTGTTTCTAATTTCATTTTATTTCACCTCTTTCTTGTCTGTAAGAGTTTTACATAATGACATAATTCTGTAAAACTCATTTTTTTATAATTAAAATATTAAATAGCCCTTGTTTTTATAAATGTTTTCCTGTTATCAGGAAACCGATATTTTTTATTTGGGTTTACTATTTTTCATTTTGTAAAACTACTATGCTTTAATTTAAATAGCATATAATTTTGTACTACTTATTTAATTCTTTCTAAAAAATTATTTCTATCTACCTTTTTTTGATTTTCAAACCACTTATTTAATTCTTCTAATTCTTTTTTGTATGTTTTCTTTACTTTTAATCTTCGGAATAAACCTTTATCTAATGTATCTAGCATAAATCTATATTGTCTTTTATAATAATAAACTTGCATTGCCAATTCTTGTTGTTTTTTCATTAAATCAGTTATTTTCATATTATATCTTAACTTCCTAAATAAAAACTTTTTCTTCTTTCATTTTTTACTTCATTATCCCAACATATGTAAAGTAATGTTACTCTTTCACTTGAGTGATTCAACATTTCTTTTAAACCAATAATATCTCCAGTTTTCTCATAATAACATCTTGCAAAATATTTTCTTAAAGAGTGGCATCCAATTGGATAGTTTACTTTTACTTCTTCCGCTAAACTTTTAATAATCTGCCATGCTCTTTGTCTTGTGATTGGTAAATTTACACCTTGCCTACTTTTAAATAAATATTCGCCTTCAATTATTTTATTTCTATTAATATAATTTTCAATGTCTTTTACAAGTGATGGATGTAATTCAAATGATTGCTCTTTTTTAGTTTTAAATTCTCTCGTATATACAGAGCCATTTTTAAAATTATCTACTTTAAGTTGTAGTATGTCTTCAATTCTAAATGCTAAATTTATTCCTAAAACTAAAAGCATATAGTTTCTGTCCCATAAAAATTTTTCTTCAAAATCTTTATTGTCTTCTGACTGTTGTCTTCTCTTTTTACATAATAAAATCATATTGTTTATGTCATTTTCTTTAAATGGTTGAACTGTTTTTCTGCCATATCTAATTTTAAAAACTCTATTCACATCTTAATCTCCTTCTTTTGACAATCTTGTTAAATTGTCGATAAACTTAACTATTTCTTTTTTGTTTTTTAGTTCAAGCCAACCTGTTCTGGGGCTTGTTCCATAACCTCCATACATTAATACTAATAGCATCCAAAATATTTCAAATTGACTGTCATTAAATTCTTCGTGATTGTATACAAAAAATCCTTTTTCTTTTGTTTCATTAAAGCTATAAGATAAATAATTTCCACTGTCTTTCGCTTTTAACAAATCTTCCTTTAATTTAAATAATCCTTCATCAATTCCGTTATACCAAATAATTGCGTTAAAATTTTCTATTAAATTATTATATAATTCTTCATTATTTTTCATTTTGTTTTACTTCTTCAATTTTCTTGTTTTTTTTCATATAATTCTTTAAATTTATAAAAATCAATATCATCTAAATAATCAAATACACCTTCCAACACATCTTTAAAATGATTATATACAAGTGAATATAAATAGTTATATTTTGCCTCTGTTTGGATAAGTTCTTCAAATCTTTTAACTGATATAGTTATATTACCATTAAACATTATCTTTCACTTCCTCTACCATTTATTAAATTTATTATCTATATTCTTTTTTGCTTTAATAATACTTTTGAGATTAATAACGAATATCGTAATTACTAAAGCAAATATAATTATAAAAATTATCACAAATCCTATACCAAAGCTTTTTATAATATCGCTATTTTTTAAATATTCTAATACCTTAATTATTTCTTCTCCCATACTCTAATCTCCATCAAATATTCCAAATGTTTTTAATAATTCTTTTCTGTTTTCTTCAAGCTTTTTGTTAGACTTTATTTTTTCTTCAAGTTTTATTCCATATTCTTTTCTAATTTTAAATAACTCTATTAATGCATCAATAGTTTTAACCTTATATTCTTCATCTAAAGTGTCTTGTTTTATTCCAAATGCCGTTGTAAGAGTTACAGCACTTTCTTTAAACATTTTATTTGCTAATAATGATTTTTTGGCTCTTCTTAAAAGGTCATAATCTTCCTCTTCTAAATTTTTTGTGAAACTATCTGTAATTATTAAAAATGATTGTAATTGATCAGCTAATATTTGTATCCTTTTTTCTTCTTTCATTTTTTACCTCTTTCTAATATTTCTAATAAATTTATTCCAAATTTATATCATCACATGATCCTAATTTTAAATAAGTATTAATTTGTTGTTTAAAATTTAAATTATGCTCTTTACAGACATCGTTTAATGTTTCTAATAATGCAATAACTAATAAATTACAATCTATACTATTATTAATTTCATTACAAAAATGATTTTTATCTTTTTTATCAAATTTAATTATTATTCCTTTTTTCATAATCCAAGCTCCTCTAATGTATATTTTTTATTTAATTCCATACCTTTGTACATTGTGCCTTCCCAAAAACTCGGTAATTTAATTTCTTCTGAATTGATTCCAGTAATTGAGTTTGTTAATATTTCAATATGACGTATATTACTAAAGATTTTTTCCTTTGTTATATAAATTATCCTATCTCTAAAAGGTCTAATAACACCACTTAAATATTTTCTTTCGGTATCATCAAGTATTGGTTCTTCTACTTCTAAAGTTAGTTTTATTTTTTTGCTTTTTAAAATTTCATTAAAAGCAATAAATTCAACATCATTGAATTGTGAAAGTGTTTCCAATTCTATAACTGTATTATTTTGCCCTAAACCATAATCAATAATCTTAATTTCTTTTTCTAATTTCATTTTATTTCACTCCTAATAAATTAATTTTGATAATAATCTTTTACTGTTCCACTTAAATTATTAAATATAATCATTATTTCAGTTTCCCATCTTGAATTACTGGGAATAAAGTATCGGTTTAATATATCAGCAAGTTCCTCCCATCTTAAATAAGTAATTTCAGGATCAGAATAACTATAATTTTTCTTAACTTTTTCTATTTGGTTTATTATCATATCTGCTCGTTCTTTTTTTAAATTACTATGCGAACTTATTACTTCTATTATTTTGTCTGCAATTTCAATTAAATTTCTTGGTTTATAATCTTTATTTTCCATTTTTACCACTTTCCCAAAATATAAACTTTGTATATCTTTTCAAATAATGTATTTCTACTTGTATTACTCTATTGTCTACCATTTCAAAAGCTGTATGTTCTATCTTTCCATAATAGAAAGTATCGTCTAAACTCATTTCCAGAAAATCTATTATGCTACCTAAACATCGATATGATAAATCTGTTTTATTTACTATTAACATTTTTACCTCTTTCTAATATTTTATTTTTAAAATATTTTAACCAACATTTTTTATAATCATCTATGCAATTATCACAATCACATATATCTTCAACATTATCGTCATTAATTTCAGATAAAGGACAATATCCTGAAAAACAATCATGATTTAATATTTCATCAATAACCTTGTTTTTTTCTGCTAATTTCATTTCTAAAATATTAATTTGTGTATAATCTTGTTTTTGAATTTTTAATTCATCAAATGCTTCACTCATAATGTTTAGCTGTTCTTCTTTTTCTTCTAATTGTTCTCTTAACATTTTATTTTCTTTAAATAATTCATCAAATGTAGGTACTTTTTTAAATTGTCTTATGCTATCCATTAAATCATCTAAATCAATACTTCCAAAAGTGGTAATAGGAATTGGAAGTTCTATTTTAGGCAATTCGTTTCTTAAATAATCTTCTAAATTATCTATTTCTTCTTTATTCATTTTTATCACTCCCCAATGCTAGAAATGATAAAATAACTATTAAAGCAGGTTCAAAGCCAAATAAACCATACAATAATACAAAGCAAACAAACAATATAATTTTACCCATTATTTCTTAACTCCTTTCAATTCTTGTAATTTATCTAAACAATATTTATATGTTAATATTTGAACTCTGTAATTTTCGTAGCTTTCTTTGTTTCTATTTAAATAATTTATAGTTTTTTCAAGCCACTTTTCAAATTCAGTTAAAATATTATTTTGTTGTTTTAATTCTTTAATTTCTTCTCTAACATCTTTATATGTTTTTTGATATTCTTTTCTTTGTTTCTCTAATTTATCTTTTAATTTCATGTTTTCAACAAATAATCCTTTATTTTCTTGTTGTAATTGTTCAATTTGCTTTATAATAAATAAGCAATATACAGGGTTTATATCAGAATTACCTAATATTCTTTTTATTTTTTTTAATTTTTCTTCACTCATCTTTACCACCTTTATTAAAAATTTTATTTAAAATATTTGAAAATGTATTTTGTATTGTATTATTTAATAACAAATCATCGATAATAATCAAAAACTCTGTTGCAGCAAACATCAATGTAATATATAAAATTATCAATAATATAAATGTTAAAATATCCATTTATTTATCACCTTTATTAGCAAAATCTATAATTTGTTTTATGTCGCTTGTTAATAACATATATAAATCAATAACTTCATTAAAAGGCATATTGTATTTAATAAAATTATGTAAATCTTTTCCTTTAGTTTCTTCGCTAACTTCAAATTTTAAATCTTCCATTTTATTTTTCCTCCAACTTTTCTATTTGATAATAAATTCATTGCCATTTAGGTTAGTTTTAAGATATAGATTTTTCTTTTTGATTTCGTTTTTTATAAATTCATAAACAACATTTTCTACTTCGTCCCAACCATATCCAAAATTTCCTCTTTTTATAGTAATTCTTCCATCTTTTTTATTTATATAAAGATTTATATTTGTTTGTGGTATTCTATATTGATAACCAAACCTATATATATAATTTTTTTCATCTTCTTCATCTTGTTTAGGCAATAAATCAATATTTTTAATTTTTAAATATTCTACTTGTTCATCATTTGTTTCATATAAAGCATTTATAATAAGACATTTTCTAGCCCACTTTTTTGGCTACCAGTTGCACACGCATATTCTAATCCATCCCATAAACTACTTTTCATTTTTATCTAACCTTTCTTTTAAGTATTTTTGATTTTTAATAAGTTGGTTAATGGTTTCTCCTAATGTTTTAAAATTGCTATCTAATAATCTTCTATCTTCTTGTGTCATACCATTTTGTCTATTCATAAAATGATGTTCTTCAGTATCATTTAAAGTATAAATATCTTCCCACTCATCATTTTCTTTTGGTAGGATTTCAACTGTACAATTTAAATCATTTCTTACCATTACATAACATAATAAATTTTCTTGATTTTTAATATCAAAATATGTTTCATAATTTTTATCATATTCATATGTTCTATCTTGAAGTTTTATTTTTTTTGGTGCTTTTCTATCTTTAATAAGCCCCATTAATTCATATATTGTTATTTCTTTATTTTTCATATTTTCACTCTCCAATAAACTAAAATTTAAAAAAGTAGCAAGAAACTATCAAAACTTGCTTTGTATTTGTAAAGATGACGAAAGGAAGGGATAACACTTCTTTTGATAGTTTTTTCATTTATGATGTACCTAATTATTAATTTTAGTTTTGTGATAATTTTCATTATTTTCACAATTTGCAAATCTTTTAATATTTAATTTATTATTTATTTTTTTTAATTGTTGATCTTTAGAATTGATAATTTCATTTAAATCATTTATTTTATTATTTAATAGATTTATTTGTTTTATGAGACCGCCTTTTGCACCATTAGATTTTTTAAGTTTTGTTTGTAATTTATTTGTTCTATTTTTAAAATAATCATGCATTTGTCGATAATCATCTTTTAGTTTCGTATAGTCTGTTTCTTGAATTTTTTCATATATTTTAAAAGATTCTATTTTATTTTTAAGTTTTTCATTTTCTTTATTCAAACTCTCTATTTCTGTTTTGTATTTACGTTTTTGTTGGGACATATATGCTGTCATTTTTTCAATTTCTCTTTCGTTTTTTTCAAAATCTTTTCTATAATTATGAAAAGTCACTTTAAAGCAATCTATCATTTTTTGAATCATTTTTATCATCTCCTATCAAACTTAATAAAATTTCTAAAGCTATAGACTGCTCATATGACAAATCACGCAAGTCAACAATGTTTAAAAGTCTAAATAAAACTTCATCTATTGTTTTATATTTTGCATTTTTTAAATGTTCATCAATATATTCTTTTTTATCAATTAAAATTTTTCTTATAATTTCTAATCTTTCTCTTGAAATCATATTTTTCAACTCCTTCTTTCTCCGAAAACTTGTGTATTTTTAAAATAATTAAATAATATTTTCCCTCTTTTACCATTTCTGTTTTTTCCTATTGCAACAGTAATAATTGAGTGATTTTCATCTACTTTAGAATTTAAATCTTCATATAATAAGATTACTGTAGATGATGATTGTTCGAGTTCTCCACTACCTTTTAAATCACTAATCGTAGGATTCTTCATATTAGTTTCTCTATTAAGTTGTGAAGCAAGAAAAATTGTACAATCATAATCAAGTGTTAATTTTCTTAATTCTTTCATCACAAAAGTTAATCTTTCATATTCGTTTTCCTTTGATTCAGTAAAAATTAACCCTACATAATCTATAAATACAATAACGTGTTTGTCTCTACTTTCATTTATAATTTTGTTCCTAATTGAACTAATTGTTTGTGTCCCAGTAAAAACTTTAAATTTTTTTTCTGCAATAGCATTACATGAAGCCAAGATTTTTGTTTTTCTTTCTAAATCATCTGTCATAAAATCTTGCATAGCTACATATGAATTTATTGAGACTAATCTTGAATAAACTTGTTTATCTGTCATTTCCATGTTAAAAAATAAACAATTAAATTTTGAAGATAAGTCTTCTAATAGATTTAACAGAAAACCAGTCTTACCAACACCCGGTCTTGCTGCAATAGTGACTAAATCATGTTCTTGTACATTTGCGTATCTTGAAAGAATCTGAAATTTTAAATTTATTTGCTTGTTTTTACTCGTTATCAAATTATATATTTCATCTGCGTTTAATGAATCTTCTTTGATAACTAAACTTAAGTTATTTAGATAAATAATTTTATTTATCATTGTGTCTTGATCAATTTCTTTTTTTAAATAACTTGTAATTACTTTATTAATTTCATTATTTATATATTTTTTATGCAATTGTTCTTGCAATTTGATAAATGTTTCTGTTGTTGGTGGAATAACATCAGAAACATATTCTGTTAATGTTTCTATAATTAATTTGCAATCTTTATCTTCTTTTAACTGACTAGAAATTAAAGCAAAATTGAAAGTTCCTGTTTCAGCAAAAAGTTTTTTTAAAGATGTAAGAATTTTTTTGTCAATTGGAATAATAAAATGTTTTTCTTCAACAATTAAATTTTTGATAAGTTCAGGTTTTAGACATAAACTACCTAGAATTTCTTTTTCTAAATCAACGTTCATGTCAAAAAGTCCAATTCATCATCATTGTTTTGTTTTTTTGAATTAAATTTTTTGATATACTCATCTACTTCTTCAATTGTTTTTAAGTTTTCTTTTTTCCAATTATTTAAAATTTTATTTATATAAACTAAAGAATAGGCTTTCCTCGACACTGCTTCGCTCAATGCCTTTTCTACAAACTCTAAAGAATACTCGCTTACCATCTTCGCTATGGTCTCATATTCTAGAGGAGAAATTGTTCTTCCAAATTTTTCTTCAAATTTACTATATATATTATTACTATTATTATTTATATTATTATTAGTAGTATTATATTTATTATTATTAAAATAAATTAAATTAAAAGAGGTATCTATACCGTATATATACCGTATCATATCGTTAATTTTTTTACGTAAAATTTCGCTTTTTACATCTTCAAAATTTTTTATGATATAGGTTTTTATTGTTTCAGATCGTGTCCAATTATATTTATACCAATTCAATATAAGAATTTCAGTGGTTGTATCATCATATTCAGCAAAATTTAATTGCCTCATACGATTAAGTAATTTATCTATTGTATCTAAATTATAGCCTGTTTCATAAGACATAAGTCTTTTAGAAACTTTATAACATCCTAATTGATTAGTATGTGGATTTGTTAATAAATAGAGCATAAAGTATTTGTCTTCAGGGGTTGCGTTTGACTGAACTTTGTCATCTTCCCAAAAGTCAGTACGCACATAACGATGAGTCATAATTTATTCTCCAATACTTTTATAAAATTTTGATAAAATAGTATCTTCAAAATACTTTCTGCACTCAAGATTTAATGGATGACATGTATCTGTAAATTTACCTTCCTTATTTTTAATTGTTGGAAATTGTAAAAATACTCTTTCCTTTCCTTTAACTATTTTTAAATTTTTAATTACAAAACAATTATTTAATGTTATATTGGCGATTGCTAACAAATTACTTTTTTCTTCAATTTTTTTTAATTTTACATCCGTTATTTCAAACATATTTATTTTTCCCTTTCACTAATTTTTGACAATTCTTTTATTTCTTGATATACTATAGATGAATTTTTTATTAAATTCTGGATTTGATGTGCCTACATATCAAACCCATATTTTTTTGTAATAATAATTTCACATGATTTACGATTTTTAATTGTGTTTGATTCGTAAGTCTTTTTATTTGTCTTTAAGATATTCATAACTAGCACCTCCTATCAAAAATGCTAATATAAATGTTATTAATCCATACCATGTGAAACTATATATTTTCCCAGTTATAAAACTATAAAGTGTTAAATAGTAAGTATCATGCAATATTACTAATAAACTACTTATCAGCATTATCAGTACTATTAAATTTTTCCATTTTATCCTTTTCATATTAAGCTCCTTAACATACATAATTTTTTATCTTTTTATTTTCCTTATATAAATTTATAATTTTTATTCTTTTTAACTTCTTTCCACTCTTTTTCAGTGAAAAAACAATCACTTATATCTATGCCTTTTGATTGAAGTTCTTTGGCAATTTCGTTTGCCACATTATATATACTTTGTAAAGTCTCTTTAGTCGCTTCACTTCGATGAACAATAATATTTTCTTTTTTTTCTTTCATTAACTAGACCTCCTATAAAATTTTATGTTTTCTTTTGTCGTGGTATTTTTAGTTTTTATTTTAATACTATATTTTTATTGCGATTTCTCGTGAATATATTCGCATATATTTTTAAAAAAAATATCTGGGTCAACATTATACTTTTCTAAAATTTCAAATAATTTTCCTAGTTTTAAATATTCTGTATGATTTTCATAAGTCGACAATGTATTCATGTGAATATTCATTAATTCTGATGCTTGTTCTAAAGTTAATCCTTGTCTTTTTCTAATGCTTGATAACTCATTTCCAAATTGCTGTAAAAATTTTTCGTTCATTTTCTACCTCCTATGTTTTAAGTATATGCGAATATATTCACGTTGTCAATAGTTTTTGTGAATTTTTTCGCTTTTTTTGTGAATTTTCATTGCAATTTTATTTTTTTAAATATATAATGTTGATGAAAGGAGGATTTTAATGGAAAATAATTTCTCAAAAAATTTAAAATTTTTGAGAGAATATCGTAAATTGTCACAACAAGAAATTGCTAATAAAGTTGGTGTTGATAGGTCAACGATTGGTTATTGGGAAACTGGAAAAGCAGACCCAACAATGTTAAATGTTTGTAAATTAGCAGATGCTTTAAACATTGATTTAATCACATTAATTGGAAGCGATTTAAAATTTGATAATAGCGAAATAATTGATATAGATACTGATATCATAAAAATACCTGTTTACGGCACAATAAAAGCAGGCATACCTATTGAAAGTCAAAATGATATTATTGATTATGTAGAAATACCTAAAGATTGGACAAAAGGCGGAAAAAGGTTTTTTGCTCTAAAAGTTAGTGGAGATAGTATGTTCCCTAAATATAATGATGAAGATATCGTAATTTTTGAACAAAACAATGATAAAGAATTATATAATAATAAAGATTGTGCTGTTATGATAAACGGCACGGAAAGTACATTTAAAAAAGTTTTAATAAATGATCAAGGGATTGTACTGCAGCCATACAATTTAGGAGCATATGACATGATGATGTTTAGCAAAGAGCAAGTAGAAAGTCTTCCGATAAGGGTTGTTGGTATTGCTGTCGAAAAAAGAACAAAATTGTAATATAGGAGGTAATAAAAAATGAAAAATAAAAATGTTATGTTAATTTGTTGCGTTTTAGGTGGTTGGTTTGGGTTGCATTGTTTTTTAGAAAATAAAATAGGTAAAGGAATCTTATATCTTTGTACTGGTGGTTTGTTTTGTATTGGTTGGATTGTAGACATTATTAAAATTGCTACATCTCCAAATTTAGATAATAAAAAAACTTCATCTTTTAATTATGATTATACGACTCAAAATAATGATAAAAAAATTTGTTGGAATTGTGGAACATATGCTGACAAAAATTCAAGTTTTTGTCCAAATTGTGGAAAAGACTTATATAATCGTGATTATAGTTTAGATTATTATGATAGATATTATTTAGATCATAAAGATGATGATGAGCAAGACTTATATATGCAGAATAGAACAATTAATTTTTGTGATGATTATGTTGTATTCGATTTTGAAACTACTGGACTTAGTGCAAAAAGAAATAAAATCATTGAAATTGGTGCTTTAAAATATAAAAATAATCAATTGGTAGATGAATTTAATGTTTTGGTTAATCCAAGGACACATATTCCTGATGAAGTTACAGATATAAACGGAATAACTGATAAAATGGTTGCTGATTGTGATCCAATTACAAAAGTTTTACCAAAATTTATAGAATTTATTGAAGATTACACATTGATAGCATATAATGCTTCTTTTGACGCAAGTTTTTTAGAAAGTAATATAGATAAACTTGATTTAGAAATGATAGAAAATAAAATATTTGATGCACTTCCTGCTGCACAAAAATATATTGAATCAAAAAATTATAAATTAGCCACATTAAAAAGATTGTTTAATTTAGATTTTGGCTCTCATAGATCTTTAGAAGATTGTAAAACTACAAATTATATTTATCAATATTGTAAAAGTAAAGCTGAAAAATAAAAAAAGAGAGTGTTGGAGCACCCTCATAACACAGGAAAATCTAGTCTACCACGACAAAAGATTTTTTATACCTATGCGATTTTATTATAACATTTTTGCATAGGTATATCAACAAAAAAATAATATTTAAGGAGTGATAACTATGCAAGAAAATAATTATAAATATGAAAATATCAAAGATTATGATGCTTATATAAGAAAAAGTAGAAAAGATGATGAATACAGTAAAGATGAAAGTCTAGAAAAGACACTTCAAAGACATGAAAAAATCTTACAAGATTTTGCTATGAGTTTGTTTGGGCAAAGGATACCTGAAGAAAATATTTTTAAAGAAGTAGTTTCAGGCGACACAATTGCAGACAGACCACAAATGCAAGCTTTACTTGAGCGTGTTCAATCAGGCACGAGAAAGGGTGTTTTTGTGGTCGAAATTGAACGTTTGGCACGTGGTAATACAATTGACCAAGGTATAATTGCACAAGCCTTTAAATTGACTGATACTAAAATATTAACACCGCAAAAAATATTTGATTTAGAAAATGAATTTGATTCTTCATTTTTCGAGGATGGTTTATATCAAGCAAGGAAATATTTAATGTATACAAAAAAGATTTTGAAACGTGGTCGTGAACAAAGTGTTAAAGAAGGTAAATTTATTGCTTCAACAACACCGTTTGGTTATAATAAAGAAAAATTAAAAAATGAAAAAGGCTTTAAATTAGTGATAAACGAAGAAGAGGCTAAAACAGTTAAAATAATTTTTGATTTATGTTGCGAAAACAAAGGTTGTCAAGAAATTGCTAATTATTTAAATAATATTAGTGCTAAAGCAAAAAAGAATAATATATGGACACCTGCAATGATTAGAAATATATTAAAAAATATTGTTTATAAAGGTTATATATCATATAATAAGCGAAAAACTGAAACTAAATTTGTTGATGGGGTTGTAGTTAAATATAGACCTCTTCACAAAGTTTTTTGGCAAATAAAAGGATTACATGATTCGATAATTAGTGAAGATCAATTTGACTATGCTCAAAAAATGTTAGTTAATCGTTCTATCAAAACTGTTCCTGATAATAAAGTTATGAGGAATCCTCTTTCTGGACTGGTTAAATGTTATTTTTGTGGCAGAAACATGGTAAGAAGACCATATGATAATGCTAGGCAAGAAACTTTAATGTGTCCTCTTTCAAAATGTAAAAATGTTGCTTCTAATTTAAATATTGTTGAAGACAAAATTTTAAGCACATTAAAAAATGAACTTGACTCTTACAAAAAATATCTTATAGACTATAAAGTTATTGAAAAAGAAACATTAGAAAAAAAAAATATAGTTAAAAATTTAGAAAGTGAAATAAATAAATTAAATAAGCAACTTGATAAAATTTGTGAATTGTTTGAGACAGGTGTTTACGAATATAGTCTTTTTAGTGATCGTAAAAACCAAATAAATGATAAAATAAAAAGTAAAGAAAAACAAATTAAAGGCATAGAAGATGAATTAAAAAATGATAAAATTGTTAAATATAAAGAGGCTATTCCAAAAATAGAAAAAGTTTTAGATTTGTATAATAAGACGGATTCAGTCGAAAACAAAAACAAATTATTGCATACAGTTATTGAAAAAGTAATTTATAAAAAGACATCTAGTGGTCGCTGGGACAAAGAAGCAAGATACAATTTTTCTTTAGAATTATACCTAAAATTTTAGATACAACATTCGTGTTCAAATTCTTCTGTACCAATATCTGTCAATAAAGCTTTACCTTTATCATCAGGCATGGTATATCTTTGAGTTAAATATCTTAAGGCTGCTGCTAACTCACTATTAGCACCACCAAATTGAGTTAACATAACTTTAGCCATTTTTAAATCTTTCTTTTTAATGTTTACTGGGTATTGTAATTTTTTTTCATATTTCCACATTTTACATTACCTCCCATGGAAAACTAGTTGTTCCCCATTGCCATGGGCTAGCTTTTAGGCTGTCACTCGCTAAAGTTAAGGCACCATATTTCATTTCATAATTTTGCATAGCTTCTTTGGCTAAGTTTACGTATTCCATACGCTTTTTAATAGCAGTTTGATCTTGTGGATGAGTATCTAAATAAAGGGTAAGTTCATGTGCTGCAAAGTCATATATTTGTAGCAATAACAACATATATTCTTTTTCGTCTTTAGGATCTAATTGTTGTGGCTCATAGTTTTTATATGGTTTGTAGGTATTAGGGAAACCATTACCCAACAAATATTGTTCATATGGACTACTTTCTTTTTGATAAGTTGGTTGATTGTTGTAGTCTATCATATTTATTTGATCCCAATAATTATAATCATTATACATATTTGTCCCTCCAATGTATGGTATGACATTTGTCTTGGAGGGTTTGGGTTTATGTCTTAAAAAAAAATATAATTTTATTTTTTGTTTTTTAATAAAATTATATTATTAATAATAATTATAGTTGTTAAAGCAGTCATTATCATATAGTTTATTTTAAAATATGTAATATTTAATTCATAACTTGAGGTGTTTATTGCGACGGTGTAGCGATTAATTAATATAGCAGTGTAGATATAAAGCATTATGGATAAAATGTTGTTTTTGGCTGAATAAATTAAATCAGCTTTTTTGATGATGAAAGATAATAATTCTAAAAGTATGTAGCTACTACAAATTATTAAAACGATAATACCTATTGGTTTTAGTTCATAAAAATTAGGAATTAGTTGTAATAGACCTATTATATAAAATATGAAGAAGATTTGTTTTACTATGTATAGTATTTTTCTACTCATTATCTTTGTATAAAAAATCCTTTCTTAGTTCTTTTTCTTGTTCTATTAAGTCTTTAAATGTTTCTTCGAAGATAGGTATTTGTTTTTTTATAACATCTGGGTAGATCGCTTTAGAATTTTTGATTGCTTTTTCAATATGTTCTACAGTTACTATTTTTTGATTGTCAAATATTGCTTCTGAGAAAGCTTGAGATAACATTGTTAGAGCTACATCTGGATATCTTCCGGCAGTTTCATAGACTCTATTGAATTCTTTATTTACTTGGGTTATGAAAGTCATTAATTTTCTTTGAATAAATGGGGTGTATGCTAGTTGGGCACCTGTTTGATGTTCTATTTTTTTTATTGTTCCCATTAATATATCTATGGTTTGTTCTTCAGTTGGCTCTTTAACATCTATTCTTTGAAAACGTCTTGTGAAAGCTTTATCTTTTAATATATATCTTTCATATTCATCAGTTGTTGTTGCTCCGATTACTTTGATATCTCCACGACCTAGTCCTGTTTTAAACATATTGGCTAAGTCTAGGGAACTATCTTGATTAGAGTTTATAAGGGTATGAATTTCATCAATAAAAAGAATAAATTTATTTCTTTGTTTTATTTCATTTATTAAGGTTTGGATTCTAGTATCACCAGTTTGCGTTACTGTACCAATAAGACTTTGGACATCTATTTTTACTATGGTGTAACCTTTTAGGGCGTCTGGGACTTCATTTCTTTGAATTAAGTAAGCAAGGCCTTCGACAATAGCAGTTTTACCTATACCTGGTTTACCTGTTAAAATTGCAGATTTGTCAGGAGTTAATAATATTAGTGATAGTTGTCTTATTTCTTCTTCTCTTCCTATGGCAGGGTTAGTGATGTATTCTTTGGCAGTGAAATTATCTCCATATCTTTCGATTATGCTAAATTCTTCGTTCATGTATTATCATCTTCCTTCTAATATTAGTATATAAAATATTTGTTTTTTATACAAGAATTATGTTATAATTATTTCGATAATAAGGGTGTTGATTAGAGATGATTTTATTTTTTAGTGTTTTTGGTTTTATTTTTATTTCTTGTTTTGCAATAGTGACAGAATATATTTATGAAATTTTTCCTGTAAATAAAATCACTAACTTTTTTAAACCTATTAGTAAGGGTGTTTGGGGAAAAGTTAATTCTACTGTTTTACCAATAATTATCTGGGGATTTATTGAACTTCCTATAATGGCTTCCAATACACATTTTTTGATGTCTGTTATTTTAAATATTTTTGTTAGTTGTGCTTTTTTATATGTTATTAAGTTTAGTGCAATGCTGTTTAACAAAGAAAATAAATTTATTGATATTGTCTCTATTTTAATTACTACGATACTGGGACAAACTTTGAGTTATTTAGTGTTGTATACAGGGTCTAACGTTTTAGAATTTTATTATTCTGTGATTGGTATTGTTATATTATTTATAATGTATATTATTGTTAGTTTGTATCCACCAAAAAGTGCATTTTTTAATGGACAATAAAAAAATAAGCTTCGGCTTATTTTTTTATGACATAATATTTTTTCTTTCCTCTTCTTATGATGTTGTATTTTTTTGTTTTATCTAGGATATAGTTTTCATCGTCAATTATTTTACCGTTTACACTGATAGCATTGGAATTTAAAAGTTCTCTTACTTGGCGTCTTGATTCAATTATTTGGTTATTTACTAATATATCAATAATTGGTGTATCAATTTGTAAAGGGTAAGAAGGCATACCTGTTATGGCTTGTTCTAATTCATCATCTGTTAGATTTGCTAAATCTCCTTCAAATAAAGCTTTGGATATTCTTTTGGCTTCTTCGTATGATTCTTGGCCATGGATATCGGTGATTATTTCTTTAGCTAGTGTTTCTTGGGCTAGACGTTTATATCTTGCTTCATTATGTTCTTTTTCTATTTGTTCTATTTCTTCTTTGGTTAAAAATGTGAATACTTTTAAATATTCTATTGCCTTGTCATCATCTGTGTTTATTAAATATTGGTATAATTCATATGGCGAGGTTTTATTTTTATCTAACCATAAAGCATTGCCGGTACTTTTACCAAATTTGTTTCCGTCTTTATCTAAAATTAATGGCATTGTAAAGCCGTATGCTTCTTTATTTAATTTCTTTTTGATTAATTCTATTCCGGTTGTTATGTTGCCCCATTGGTCAGAGCCCGCAACTTGCATGGTACAATTTTTGCTTTCAAATAAGTGTAAGAAATCATAACCTTGCATTAGAGTATAAGAAAATTCAGCGTAAGTTATCCCTGTTTCTAATCTTCTTTTGATGATATCTTTATCAAGCATATAGTTAACATTTATGTATTTTCCTATGTCTCTTAAAAATTCTAGGTATGAGATATCTTTAGTCCACTCATAGTTATCTACTACTGTGGCAGAAGGCAAAAGCTTTTCTACTTGTTTTTTTATGCCTTTAAAGTTTTCTACCATTTTTTCTTTGGCTAGTAGTTCTCTTTCCCCATTTGGTCTTGGATCTCCAATTAAAGAAGTTGCTCCTCCCACTAAAAGGATAGGGTGGTGACCATAGTTAGCTAATCTTTTGGCTGTGACAATTGATGAGTAATGACCAAGGTGCAAGCTATCGGCAGTTGGATCTGTTCCCCAGTAAAATGTTAGCTTTTCATCATTTAATTTCTGTTCTAAGTTATCTGTTGCAACGTCTTTTATTAATCCACGCCACATTAAATCTTCATATAGTTTCATAAGCACTCCTTTATTAAAATTATGATTTTATTCGTTAATACATTGCTAATATATCATAAGAATTATTTTGTGTCAAACGACATATTCCTAATGTTAATCCTTTTTAGAAATGATACCAAGAAATTTTTTAGAAATGATACCTTTAATATATAATATACATCCGAAAGG
>CANQOV010000006.1 GCA_947625575.1 uncultured Bacilli bacterium
CCATGTGGAGCCAGCCAGTAATATGCCCTTATAGGGCTACATAAAAACCACTAGTTGAACTAGTGGATTTTTATTTTAGGAGGTGTTTTAGTGAATAATATTACGCTACAAGATTTACTAGAAAAATTAAAAGAATACAATCCAGATGAAATAGAGATTGTAAAAAAAGCTTATAATTATGCTGATAATTTACATTCCGGGCAAATGAGACAAAGTGGGGAACCATATATTAGTCATCCATTAAATGTTGCATATATTTTGGCAGAGATGCATGCAGATAGAGATACAATATGTGCTGGACTACTTCATGATACTTTAGAAGATACAAACATTACTAAAGAAGATATATCACATGATTTTAATCAAAATGTTGCTAATTTAGTAGATGGTGTAACAAAATTATCAAAGATGAATTTTTCATCTAAACAAGATCAAAATTATGCAAATACAAGAAAAATAATAACGGGAATAACCGAAGATGTAAGAATAATTATAATTAAATTAGCTGATAGACTTCATAATATGAGAACATTACAATTTAAATCGGAATTTAAGCAAAAAGAAAATGCACTTGAAACTATGGAGATATTTGTACCACTTGCATATTATATTGGGGCTTATAGAATAAAATCAGAGTTAGAAGATTTATCATTACAATATCTTAAGCCAGATATGTATAAAAAAATAACTGAGAGAAAAATGAGATTGGAAGAATCAAGTGATGAATGTTTAAAGGAAATGCTGTATAAGATTGAAGCATTGCTAAATGCTAAAAATATACCAAATGAGATAAAGATAAGAACAAAGAATATTTATGGCATATACAAAAGACTAAATGAAGGTCATAAATTATCTGATATTCATGATTTGTTAGCACTTAAAATAATGGTTGATGAAGTAGAGAATTGCTATTATACATTAGGGATGATTCATAAGGAATATCATCCAATAAATGATAAATTCAAAGATTATATCTGTAATCCAAAAACAAACATGTATCAAAGCTTACATACAACTGTATTTGGGCCTGATGATAGATTAGTTCAAACTCAAATAAGAACATTTGATATGGATAAAGTAGCATCATTTGGATTGACAGCATATTGGGATGAACAAAAAGGAAAAGCAAGGGATGTAATGCAAGAGGATTTGAAACAAAAATTTCAATTCTTTAAATCACTAACTGAAATAAATTCTATGTTTGGTGATAACCAACAATTTGTTAACCAAGTAAAAACTGAACTATTTGCTGATAGAGTTTACGTTTATACGACAAAAGGTGACATAATAGAATTACCTAAAGGAGCTACACCAATAGATTTTGCATATAAGATACATACTGATATAGGAAATACAATGGTTGGAGTATTTGTAAATGATGAATTTGTGCCAATTGATTATGTGTTGAAAAATAAGGATAGAGTAAGAATTGTTACTGATGATTTATCTTTTGGCCCTAGAGAAGATTGGATAGATAAAGCTCAAACGAGCTTAGCTAAAAGAAAAATAAGGGATTTTAATAAAAAGTAAGGAGGAAGTATGAATAATAATCAAAGAATAAATGAATTAAAACAAATATCGGATTATGTTAGAACAACTGCTTTAGGAACAATCTTAAATGCAAATAATGGACATGTTGGTGGTAATTTATCATCTGTTGAATTATTGGTTGGATTATATTTTGGTGGTTTATTTAAATTTGATCCAAATAACTCAAAAAATGAAAATAGAGATAGAGTATTAATAAGAGGACATGAGGGACCACTAAGATATACAATATTTTCATTATTGGGATATATTAATCCAGATGAGTTAAAAGGATATAGACAACTTGGATCTAGATTACAAGGACACGAGGATATGTTCTTTGTTCCTGGAGTAGATATTACACCAAGTGGATCGCTAGGAATGGTTCTTTCTTATGGAGTTGGTTCTGCAATAGCAAATAAAGACAAAAATATTGATTCAAAAACTATAGTCTTTTTAGGTGATGGAGAAGAACAAGAAGGTAATATTTCAGAAGCAGCTCGTCATGCAGCTAATTTGAATTTAAGTAATTTGATATGCATATTGGATAAGAATGGAAAACAATTATCAGGAGCAACAAGTTTTCATGATTCTGGAGCAAATATTGAAGAAATTTGGAAAGGATATGGTTGGGATGTTATAACTATAGAAGATGGTAATAATATACAAGAAGTTTTAGAGGCATATAGTAAAACACAAAATCAAATTAAACCAATTATGATTATTGCAAATACAACAAAGGCTTATGGAATTAAAAATGCTATTGAACATTTCAATGGATATCATACATTATCTGGTGCTAGTAAAAAAGAAAAAGAGCTTATAATAGAAACTTATAAAGAAATGAAAAATGCTTTAGAGCAGCAAGGATTAAGCTATGAAAGTGTTTCTTCACTTGCAAAAAAATTGGTTTCTACTCCATCTAATATAATTGTCAAGAATAACTACATTGATTCTGATGTTTATGATATACATACAAATCAAACAGGTATAAATGTGGAGGATGCTCAAGATCAATTTTTTGAAGAATTAAGAAAAAATGTAATACAGAGTCACAATAAATCAAACATATATTTTATTACACCTGATTTGATAAGAAAAGACACTGAGGCATTAGCAGATTTTAAAAACTTTACTCATTTTATTAATACAGGAATTAGAGAACAACATGCTATAGCAATGGCTCATGGAATTTCGGTAGAAAATCGTGATGCAAGAATTATATTATGTAGTGGTGATGCATTTTCATATAGGTTTATGGATCAACTTAACGCAGCAGCAACAGGTAAAAGTAATATTTTAGTTGTTGGAGAAAATTCTGGAATATTTCAAGGACATAATGGGAAAACACATCAAACTGTATCACAACCTGGAGCTTTAATGACTATACCAGATGTAGATTTTTATGAACCAGCTGACAATGTAGATTTATATAATATATATTCATCAGTCTTGAAGAAAAACAATGGTTTAAATTATGTTAGAATACATCATGGCACTTTAAACATTGAACGAAACGATAGTGATAAAGATAATATAATTGCTTATTATATTCATCAAACTGACAAAGAACCTAAACTTGTATTAATTTCTACTGGTTTTATGGGAGAAAGTGCTGTGAAAGTTGCAAAAGATTTGGAAATTAATTATGGAATTCCAACAAATGTAATAAATATGGTATGTCCAAATAAATTTGGACAAAAAGCTAATGAATTATTAGTTAACGACGCACCTATTATTACATTATATAATGGTAGTCCAGAAATACTTCCACAACATGTATCAAGCACTATACTAAGTAGTGAAACATTACCAAGACCTAAATTTATATATGGACATGGATATTATGAAGGAACATCTGGTAGAGTTGATGATTTAATTAAACACTATCAATTTGATGAGACTGGTATAAAAACAATGGTTTTGAAAAGGATGAATAAAAATAGATGAAACAATTATTTATTTTTGATTTAGACGGAACATTATATGATGAAAGTAATCCTATTTCAAAAATCATTGATGAAAGAATAAAAAACTATATAAAACAAGAAAGAAATCTAACAGAGAATGAATATAAAAATTTAGAAAAAAATATTCCTGATTTGTTAACTGCATTGTCAAAATTAAAAATTGATAAAAATAAATTCTATGAAGAAGTATATAAAAATATAAATTACAATGAATATTTTGATAAAAATGAGAAATTAAAAAATGAATTAAGCAAATTAAATGGCAAAAAAATTATTTGCTCTAATTCGTGCGAGTATCATGTCAATGAAATACTTAAAAATTTAGGTATTGCAAAATTGTTTGACAATATTTATTGTACTGATAAACATAAAAATAAACTTGAAATATACAAAAAAATTGTAGAAAAATATAAATTATCACCAGAACAAATTTATGTAATAGGGGATAATTATATGGTTGATATAGAACCAGCTTATTCTTTAGGCATTAAAACATTATATATAAAAAATGGAAGTGAAATAAGCAATATTGAGGATGCTTTAAAAAAAATTAATTATGAAAAGGAGAAAAATTAATATGAACAAACATTTTTTAAATCCAGAAACAATGGATATAACTGAATTTTTGAATGATATTGAGTTATTACATAAGAAAGTTGATAAAAATATAATTCATTCTTATTCGAGAATTCCTAAAAACACAAATAAAAAGTATGCAGAATTATTAGAAGATGAAAACTTGAAATTTGAATCACAAAGCATTGATGAAGTATATGAGCAATTGGCTAAATATACTGAAGGTATGGTTTTATGGAACAATCCGGGTACTTTAACAAATGTTAATCCTGTTCCAACAATAGAATCTTTAGCTGCAAGTAGTTATTTCTCATTATATAATCCAAATGCCGCACAAGATTTATCATGTGGATTATTGATGACAACTGAACTTGCAACTATAAAAATGATAAGTGAATTGGCCGATATTGATTATAAAAAATCTGGCGGTATATTTACTTTTGGAGGCAAATCAACAAATATGCATGCAGTTAAGCATGGTATTCAAAGAATAAATAAAGATTTTAGAAAAACAGGAATAAAAGATGATATAATTGTCTTTTCAAACACTCAAGGACATATTTGTCACGTTGAAGTTTGTGGCTGGTTAGGCATTGGAGAAAACAATTGTAAAAGAATAAAGACAGATCCAATGGGAGTTGTCGATTTGAAAGAGTTAGAAAAAGAACTTGATAATGCTTTATCTTCTGGAAAAAAGGTAGCTACAATCATTGTAAATGGATGTACTACTATACAAATGACTATTGATCCTATTAAAAAAATTGTTGATTTAAGAGATAAAATGGTAAAGAAGTATAAGCTTGATTATATTCCAAGAGTTCACGTTGATTCAGTAATAGGGTGGGTATGGTTATTTTTCAAAAATTATGATTTTGCTGTAAATCCATTGAATATTCATACAAAAGCATTAAATAAAATTAAACTTTTAACTGAACAAATCAAAGATATAAAATATGCTGATTCATTTGGAGTAGATTTCCATAAAACTGGATTTTGTTCTTATCTATCTAGTTTATATATTACTAAAGATAAAACTGAATTATATTCACAGGGAGATGCTCCTAATATTCCATATGATGAATTAGAATTTGGAAATTATTCTCCATTCCAATATACTCTTGAATTATCGAGATCATTAGGGGGTCCTATATCTGCTTATGTTAATTTAAAAATGTTAGGTATCGAGGGATATCAAAAAATTATGGCAAATTTATTAGATTCATCACAATATTTAAAAGAAAAACTTGAGGAAACTGGAAAGTTTGAAGTAATAAATGATTTGGATAGTAATGGATTTGTAACATTGTTTGTAGCAAAAGAAAACAATAATGTTCCATCTTTCTTTGATTTAGGTAAGGGAGATTTAGAATATGCTAAAAAATTTGGAGAATATAATTATAAGTTTTATACATATTTGCTAGAAAAAGAAAAACAAGGTATATGTTCGTTTACCATTGATTATTCATCTGGATATCATATTTTATCCAATGGAAAAAAGATTGGTGTTTTAAAGGCTTATCCAATGTCTGCACATTTTAATAGGCAGTATGTTGATAAGTTTATTGATGAATTAATGAAACACATTAATGATTTTGATAAAATAAAAGATACATTTGAAGCAAAAGAGGTTCCACATAAGCCTAGACCATTTGTATTTAGATAAAGGAGGAAATATGGAAGAAGGTTATTATATATCAACATTTTTATCTTTTGGTGAATTGCAAAATATTTTAAAGATAAAAGTTAGACACGATCATACTATTGCACTATGGAGTTATTTCGGAAATGAAATTAAGTTAGTAAAGTATTGGGAGTTAGAAAGAATAACAGGTATAAAACAACATCAAATAGCAGCATATAGTAAAGATTCTTTATTAGAACTGATAAATAAATTATTAAAAGAAGAACAATTAACATTAAAAGACATAAAAGGAATTTGGGGCACTAAAGGTATAGAAACAGATAATAAATATATGAATTATATTGATTCAAGGGTATGCTTCCATAATATTGCTCATTTATTAACGAGTATATTTTATTCAAATAGTTCTCCTTTTTCTGATAAAATTATTGCTTTGGCTTTAGATGCAGGTCCAGATAGTTGTTTTGAAAATAATGCATATGATTTGCAATACTATTCAGGAGCTGTAATAAACAATGGGAAAATTGAATTTTTGGAGGTTGAATCTCCTGCTAGATTCTGGAGTTATTCATATAAAAAATTTGGTTTAAGAGAAGGATCATTAATGGCACTAGCTACAGCAATGGATACAGAATTTTATGATTTTGATTATTCAAAATATGATAATATAACTTTTTACAATGAAGAAGCTAGAGGAAATGCACAATTTGTTGTAGAAGATATACGTAAACAAGTTTTATCTATAAAAAAAGAGGATATAGGTATAAAATGTTCAAAATTTAATACCAATTTTACAGAACAAGAAAATTATATTAGCATGGTTATGAAAATAATTTCTGTTCTTTCTGAAAGAATGGTGTTTAAGCATATTGATAAAATATTATCAACATTTAAATTAGACCCTACAGAAACAACAATTGCTTTGGCGGGAGGGTTTGCCTTAAATTGTCCAACTAATAGTGCAATATTAAAAAAATATAAGTTTAAGGATTATCAAATTCCTCCTTGTGCAAGTGATACTGGTATTGCCTTAGGAGTAGGCCTAGCAGCATTTTATCCATTACTTTCATCAGGTAAAGCAACAGTAAATTTAAATACAGTATATTATGGACAATATCATGGTGGTATTAATGCTATAAATACTGAAAATAAAAAATATATAAAAAATATTAAAGAAATTACAATTGATGAAATTGCAGCCGAATTAGAAAATAATATTATGATTTGGATTGATGGTAGAGCTGAAATTGGTCCACGTGCTTTGGGAGACAGATCAATTTTAGGAGATCCAAGATATCAAGAAATAAAAGATAAGCTTAATGTTGTGAAAAAAAGACAGTGGTGGAGACCAGTTGCTCCATTAATAATGGATGAACATGGTTCAGAAATATTTGAAGATTATAGATTTTCACCATATATGTTATTGAATTTAAATATTAAACCTGAATATATAAATGATTTGATTGCAGTAACTCATCATGACGGAACAGCGAGAATTCAAAGTGTTAGTTCAGAGAGCAATAGAAATTTATATGAGTTATTAAAATCCTTTTACAAAAGAACAGGAATACCGGTTTTATGTAATACTTCTTTAAATGATGCTGGTGAACCGATTGTTAATAATATTAATGAAGCAATTCAATTTGCTTTACAAAAAGGTATAAATGCCATTTATGTAGATGCTAAATACAAAATTGAATTATGTCGTGAAGAAAAATTAATTAATTCTGGATTTAAAATGAGAGAATTAACATATCATAATCCTCCAAAAGGATTAGATGTTGAACAATTTGTAAAAGGCGAAAATCCTTTTGGACTTTCATTGGAAGAAGTAACATATTATTTTGATAATCCAAACTATTTCTTTGACAAATCTTTAAAAAATGAAGAAGATACAAAATATATAAAGAAAAAAACTAATGAATATTTAAAAAAATATCCAAATGGGTTAAAAAGGTAATATGAAACTAAGTGAGCTAGAAAATCGTGATTTATTTAATTATATGTTATTTTATAATAAAATGACTGTTGAAGAAAAAAATAAGATTAATTTTGTGGTTTATAAAAATCATTTGATGTATTTAAAGGAAAATAATACTGAAAAATACAATTATTATTATACTTTTTTAGAAAAAATGTTATATGATATTAATACTTCTTTTGATAAGGAAAGAAATATTGAAATTAATAGCATAAATGATATAGTTATATTGTTTAATAATATTATGAAAATAAAAAATGATTTTTTTGAAAGTAGTTTAGAACTGAATAATATTTTAACTAATAATGGATTATGTCCTCTTGTTTTATATGCTTTTAATAATATCATTTACAAAGTTCCTGTAACTGAAAATGATATAAAGAAAATAATCGAGTTTTCACTTATGTGTTTATATAGGGTAGTAACATTTAAAAATTCAAAATTAGAAAATTTATTACTATTGAATGATACTGGTGCTATATCAAATATTTATTTGAACAAAAACATAATTATAAAATATCCAAAAACTGTTGCATCTAAATTATTTTTGATGCAACAGGAAATGGATGCATACAACTATTTATCAAAGACAGAGTTAAATAAATTTTTGCCTGAAAATTATACATTTGATACTGTTAATAAATATTTGATGCATAGTTTTGTAAATGGAGAGAATGGAGAATACTATCTTTTTAATCATATTCCATTTACGGAAAAACAAATATATTCTTTAAAACTATTTTATTCCACATATTCATTATTATTTAATAAAATTATTTTAGATATTCATCCAGGTAATTTTATTTGGTGTGAAGAAAAACAGCAATGGATTATAATTGATTTGGGTGTATTACCAACTATTGGTAAGGAATACTACGAATTTGAAACATTTGAAGAATATTTTGATAATATATGGTTAAAAAGAGAAGAAACAATGAAGAAAATTCCAATACGCTCATTGGATTTAGTTATCGATTTAGATGTGAAAGATAAGGTGTTAAAATATGAATAGAATAGGTATAGATGTAGGTGGTACTTTTATAAAAGGTGGTATTATAGATAACAAAGGAAATATTTTATTTTCTACTAAAGTTCCAACTTTTAATAATAATGAAAAAATTAGTGTTGTTGATAATTTATATAATTTAATAAATTATTTGTTAGAAAAAAACAAAAGTATAAATGATGTAACTCCATCATTTATTGGATTAGGAATACCTGGAATTGTTAATAGAAAAAAAGGTTTGGCTGAATTCTCTGGAAACTTATCATGGAATAATGTTCCTATAATTGAATTATTGAAAGAAAAAGGAATAAACATCCCTATGAAAATTTGTAATGATTCAAGATCTGCTTGTATAGGTGAAATGATGTTTGGAGCAGGTGTGAAATATAAAAATGCCGTTGTTATGACAATAGGAACAGGAATAGGTGCTGGAATTGTTATAAATGGAAAATTGTTTGAAGGAAATGGTGATAAAGGTGGAGAAATTGGACATTCATTATTAATGATGGATGGTGAATTATGTACTTGTGGCAGACAAGGTTGCTTTGAGGCTTATGCGTCTGCAAAAGCATTAATTAGATATACAAAAGAGGAATTGTTATATAATAAAAACTCTTTGATGTGGAATCATGTTTATGGAGAAATTGAAAATGTTGATGGAGCCTTAGCTTTTACTTATGCTAAATTGGGTGATAAGTCAGCTAATAATGTAATTAATAAATATGTAAAATATTTAAGCGAGGGCATATTAAATATATGCAATTGTTTTAGACCTGAAGTAATAATAATTGGTGGCGGAATTTCAGAAGCGGGTGATTTTTTATTTGAAAAAATTAATGCGTATATTGCTGAACGAAATTATGGCTACAAATGTACTCCACCGGTTAATGTTATTCAAGCAAAACTTGGTAATAGTGCTGGAATGATTGGTGCAGCATTTATGAATGAATTTTTAAAAGATGATGACAATGAATAAGTTATATAGTGCATTAAATAGAAGTAATGATATTAATACTATTGAAGCAGATAATTTTGAAGAAGCAATAAGGATCGCATACAAAGAACCAGCATATGATTTCTTTCATAATTCTGAGTTATTAGATGTAAAAAATAGATTTAGAATTTTTAGATATAGAAATATCGAATATCTTATAAAGTATATGAGTCCTAAGAAATCAAAAATTGAAATGTCTAAAACTTTGCAAGCTTCTAAATTAATAACTGGTAAAAAGGTTAATAATTTTCAACTTGAGGTTATTGAACCTAAGTTGTATAGTGTTGACGGAAATTATTATATTGTAACTAATTATAAGGGAAATACATTACAAGAATATTTATATTCACAAGATGAATCATGTTTTACAATAGATGATTTTGAGAAAATGTTAAAATTATTATGTGAATTAGGAATTGAATATCCAGGTTTCTGTCCTAGAAATATGGTTGTTTCTAGAGAAGAACAAAAAATTTATTTATTTGATTTTGAAAATGCTAATTTTTTTGAAAAAGTACAACATTTTAATTTGCTTTATAGGACGAATTTATTTATTAATTGGAGCTATTTGTATGATTTGAATTTAATAAAAAATGTAGTAGACAATTTGGAAATACAAAATGGTATAGAACCACAATTAAATACTTATGAGTCTGATTTTAAAGAAATATTAGGGTATTCTGGAAATGATTTAGAACTAAGGAAAAAAATCATGGAAATAGTTTTGATTGCGGAGCAAAAAACAAACATTAAATATGACAATTATTGCTTATTACCTATTGATATGGCATCAATTATTTCGGATTTGTTTGATTTTAATATGGATGCAATAATGGATATGACATTTTATGCAATTAGAAAGACAAATCAAAAGCTATATGAAAGAATTCTAGTGTTATTTAATGATACTATTATTCAAGCATATCAAAAAAAATTAAGATTAGATTTGGCATTATTACCAGTTTTACTTTATTCTATTGATTCTGTAAACTCGAATGATAATTTCAATAGTAAATTAATTTATTATTGTTTTAACAATGATATAAAATGTTTTTATGAAAGATTGAAAAACAAATTGGAGATAATTTTCAAAATTATCTATCCAACTTTTACAAATTCAAAATTAGATATTGAAAAAATAGGTGAGTATTTAATGAATATTGGCAATTCTAGCCATACATTAAATGATAATATAAATGATAAATTTGACAAAAATAAGATTAGGTGTTATAATAACACAAATTTTCGTTAAGGGGGGAATTTTATGTTTAACAAAGAAGAAACAATTAAATATTTATTAAAAGGAATTACTGATGCAGACGAACAAGCTATCAGAGAAAAAGTTGAAGAAGTTTATGATGAGGGAAGAACATTAAGAATTAAATTTGGTATGGACCCATCTTCGCCAGATATACATCTTGGACATGCTGTATCATTAAGAAAAATAAAACAATTACAAGATTTAGGCCATAAAGCTGTTATAATTATTGGCGATTTTACAGGTGCAATTGGTGATCCAACAGGTAAATCAAAAACTCGTAATCAACTTACTAAAGAACAAGTTGAGGCAAATGCTAAAACTTATTTTGAACAAATATTTAAAATTATAGATAAATCTAAAACAGAAATTCATTTTAATAGTGAATGGTATAATAAAATATCTTTTTCTGAAGTTTTAAATTTATGTAGTAATATTACTGTAGCAAGAATGCTTGAAAGAGATGATTTCAAAAATAGATTTGATTCTCATAAACCTATTTCATTACATGAATTCATTTATCCATTAATGCAGGCTTATGATTCTGTTGTTGTTAATTCCGATATAGAGATGGGTGGAACAGACCAAACCTTTAATATTTTATTGGGAAGAAACATTCAAAAATACTTTAATAAACCACAACAAGTTGCTTTATTTGTTCCATTGTTAGTTGGGCTTGATGGAAAAGAAAAAATGAGTAAATCACTTGGTAACTATATTGGTGTTGATGAAGATGCAAAAACTATGTATGAAAAAGTTATGCGAGTTCCAGATGATTTAATAATTAATTATTATAATTTAACAACAGACTTACATCCTGATAAAATAAATTCAATTCAAAAACTATTACAAAATGGTGAAGTAAATCCAAGAGATATTAAAATGCATTTAGCAAGAAGTATTGTATCTTTATATCATACAGAGGAAGAGTTAAAAGAAGCTGAAGCTAGTTTTCAAGCAATATATCAAAAAAAGGATGTAAATAACATTGAATTACCAATTATAAATTATGATAGTAGTTTAGTTGATGAAAATGAATTATATTCATTAATAGATTGCATCTTTTCTACAGGAAAGTATAAGTCAAAAAGTGAAGTTAGAAGATTGATTCAACAAGGTGCAGTAAAATTAAATGGTGAAAGATTTGAAGATTTGGCTTTTAAACCTATTGATGGAACAATTATTCAAGTTGGTAAAGGTAATATGTTTAGATTAGCAAAAAATCAAGAAGTAAAGAAAACTTTAATTAAAAAATAATCGAAAATAGTGCAAAAAAGATAGTTATATGATATAATATAATTGTCTTATATTAAATGAATGTTGATTAATGATAGAGTAGATTGTGTTAGTTATATTTTAGAGAGTTTAAGTTTGGTGAAATTAAACATATAATACAATCGAATTACACATTATGAGTTTATTAGTTAGTTACTTTATAACTTTGAGTGTATGATTATTAATCATAAATTAAGGTGGTACCGCGATAATTCGTCCTTATGGGATAGAAATTATCGCGGTTTTTTTAGAAGGAGGAATGATTATGAATAAAAAAGACCAAATAGATTTAATATTAAGAAGAACTGTAGAAGTTCATAATAAAGATACTTTAATTAAAAAATTAAATAGTGGTAAGAAATTGGTTGTAAAATTCGGTGCTGATCCGTCTAGACCAGATTTACATCTAGGACATACAGTACCACTTAGAGCATTAAAAATATTGCAAGAATTAGGGCATGAGATTGTTTTTGTTATTGGAGATTTTACTGCAATGATTGGGGATCCATCTGGTAAATCAAAAACAAGGCCATCACTAAGTTTTGAAGAAACTAGAAAAAATGGAGAGACATATTTTAAGCAAGTTGCTAAAATACTAGATCCAAAAAAGATAAGAATAGCTTATAATTCTGAATGGTTAGCAAAAATGTCTTTTGAAGATGTGATTAATTTAACTGGAAAATATACTGTTGCAAGAATCTTAGAAAGAGATGATTTTAACAATAGATTTAAAAATAATATTCCAATAGGAATACATGAATTTTTATATCCGTTGATGCAAGGATATGATTCAGTTGCGTTACATGCAGATATTGAAATAGGTGGAACAGACCAAACATTTAATTTATTAGTAGGTAGAGAACTACAGCGTGATTATGGACAAGAACCACAAGATGTTATGTGCTTTCCATTGTTGGTTGGACTAGATGGTAAAGAAAAGATGAGCAAATCACTTGGAAATTATATTGGTGTTGATGAACCTGCAGAAGTAATGTATGAAAAAGCAATGAGAATACCTGATGATGTATTAATGAATTATTTTAAATTGACAACTGATTTAAATCTTGATGATATTGAAAAAATAATGAAGGAAGATGTAGTAGAAGCTCATAAGGTATATGCAAGAGAGATAATTAAAATGTATCATGGTGAAGAATTTATTTCACTTGCAGAAAAAAGGTATTCAACTGTTGCAAATGGTGGCATTCCAGAAAATATTGAAGAAGTAGAAATAGATAAATCTTTAGTTGAAAATGGTATCTTACTAACTGATTTATTAGTTTTAACAAAAATTGTTCCATCTAAATCTGAAGGAAGAAGAATGATAGAGCAAAATGGTATAAGTATAAATGGTAGTAAAGAAAATGATGTAACTAAACAGATTACTATTGATGTTTTTGAAAATAATGCATTGGTAATTCAGAAGGGCAAAAAGCAATTCAAAAAGATAATTTTAAAATAAAAAAATAACAGAAATGTTATTTTTTTAATAATTTATCAACACTATAATTATACTTTTTTGCAATTTTATAAATTGATTCAGTTTGAATTAAAATATTGCCTGTTTCATATGATGAATAGCTTGAGGAGGATATGATGTTCCTTTTGTCATATTTTATAAAAGTAAATAAAATATCAATATCAAAAATGTTTACAAGCAAAAAATATATGGAACAGATTATAAGTAAATATAATTTAGCAGATTATATTATTGAGGTAATAAAAAATAATCAGGATGACATTGAAAAAAACGCAAAAAGCAAAAAACTTTTTGAAAATTATACTTTTGAGAATCATACTAAAAAAGAGTTAGAGGAATATTTAAATGCATTATCACAAAATGATTTATTAGAAAAAATTAAAGATAATCAAAATAAAAGTTCTAATCATCAAGCAGAGGCTAACCATCTAGTTATTTCTCTTGCAAATTTAATATTTACTGAAAAAGAAAGTAAAGATCCATTTTGGATTAATAGTAGTAAACAATTATTTATTGGATTAACAGGAATTTTTTTAGAGGATTTTAAAAAAGGATTGATTGGTGAAAATAAAATCAATATTGCAAGTATAAAAAAGTTTCAAAATTCTTCATTGATTAAAGAAAATCAGACATATTTACAAAGAAATTTGAATGCTAGAAGTTATGGTAGCTTATCAAAAGACTATTTAACATCAATACTTTCAGCAGCTGAAAACACCTATAAATCTGTAACTGCTGTATTTGGAGAAAAGATGTCTATATTTGATGATTTAAATGTAGAAAATATAACTAGTACAAGCGAATTTAATCTTACTGACATTGCTAAAAAACCAACAGCACTTTTTATAATTGTACCAGATGAAGATAATAGTTATTATCAATTAGTTACAATTATTTTGGGAATGTTAATAAAAGATCTATCAAATTTTGCAAACTTACCTGAAAATAATGGCACTCTTCCTGTTAAGGTTGAATGGATTCTTGAAGAATTTGCCTCAATCCCTCCCATAAGAGACATACAGGTCTCGGTTAGTGTAGCCCGCTCTAGGGGAATGCGCTATATCTTCTTTATTCAGTCCTTTCTCCAAATCGAACAAATATATGGAAAAGAAATAGCTAGTATAATAATTGATAACTCGGCTTTGTGTTATTTGAAAACTAATAGTGTGGAGTGTGCACAAATTATTGAAAAAAAGCTCGGTAAAGCAACAATAACAACTAGCTCATTAAGTACAAGTACCGATCCATTCAAGATAGGTGGCAATCAAACTACTTCTTTATTGGGTAGAGAATTATTAACTGCAAATGAAATTATTGCACTTAAATATAAAACTATTATCTTTCCTGTATTTGGTAATCCAATATTTAGAGATACATATATGTATAGTGATTTATATCCAAAATATAAAAAAGTGCCAATTTGTGAAAGAGAAACAAAGGTACTTAAAAGGTTAACTGATAATTATTATACGATTGAAAAATTGAGAGATTATTATGAGAAAGATAATAATAGTAAAGAAAAGGCAATAACGCAAAAAATAATCACTTCTAGTCAAAGACAAACTCAAAACAAAATGAGAAAAATTATTAAAAATATAAATAGTGAGAACAATGCTTTGCTGTTTTTAAAAAAATTAAAAGATTTATTTGAAGGAAGAATTATTAATGAGATAAAGGATGATGATGAGGTTTATACATTAGAAATAGCTACATTGTTTAACAAAATGAATTTAATAAAATTAAAGCAATTATTTACTGATGATATAACAGTAGAAATTGCAACAAATAAGAAAATTAAAAAAACAATAATATCTTTTTGGAATAATATAGAAAGGGAAAATCAAATATGAAAAGAAAACTAAAAGTAATAGGTCAAATATTCATAATTGTTTCTTTAGTAATAATATCATTTTTGAGTGTTTATAATTATTATCAAGCTCAAAAAGATGAAGAAATGGTAAACGATTACATTGAGGAAACTAAAATAGTAGATGAAGAAGAAATAGAAGAAGAACAACCAGAAATAAAAAAAGAATATCAACAAGAAATAAATTATACAGCAGTTTTAGAAATACCTAGTATAGATTTAAAAAGAGGTGTAGTTGATAGCACTAAGAACTTTAGCTCGATTAATTATGCTATAAGTGTTGATGGACATAGTAATTATCCTGACAAAGAGGGTAATTTTATTTTATATGCACATTCTGGGAATAGTAACATTTCTTATTTTAAGAAATTAATAAATGTTAATATTGGTGATAGTGTTTATGTTTATTATAAAGGGGTTAAATATAATTATGAAATCACCAATAAATATGATATAGAAAAAACAGGCAAAGCAGATGTTTTGCTTAGTAATAGTGATAAATATATAACATTAATAACTTGTAATCCAAATAGAAAAGGTTATCAAGTTGTATTGATTGGTAAGTTGTTTGAACAATCAAATTACTAAAAAATAAAAAAGAATAAAAAGGGGGATAAAATGGTTAAGAAAGAAAAAGAAAAAAGAACTATTAATTATGTTTGTGAAGAAGAATATAAAACATCAAAATTAGAGATTACAAATGAAGAATTATCAGTGATATTTAATAAAAAATTCTATAATTATATTAAAAAAAAGGAAAATTCATTGCTAGAGGGCTGTAATTATGTTTAATACGCGTTATAATTTAAATGGGCTTGAAACTATGATTAAAAAATAGGAGAGGATTTTTTATGAATAGTGAGACAAGTACAAATAAAATATTAAGGGCGGTGTTATACGAAAGATTATCAAAGGAAGATGGGGATAAATTAACCAAAGAAGAAAAATCAGAAAGTATTAAAAATCAAGATTTAATGTTACGTAGTTATGCAATAGAACACGGATATGAAATTGTAGGAGTTTATAATGATGAAGATTGGTCTGGAGCAGATAGTTCAAGGCCACAGTTTAATGAAATGATTAAAGCCTGTGAAGCTGGAGAAATAGATGTAGTAATTGCAAAAACTCAATCAAGATTTGCAAGAGATATGGAACTTATAGAAAGATACTTACATAATAAGTTTTTAGAATGGAACGTACAGTTTAAAAGTGTTGTGGATCATATTGATAATACAAGACGAGAAACTAAAAAGACTAGTCAAATTTTAGGGTTGACAGATGAATGGTATTTAGAAGATACTTCAATAAATATTAAAGAAACATTGAGAGCAAAAAGAGCGAGTGGAGAGTTTACTGGAAGTTTTGCTCCTTATGGTTATGATAGAGATCCAGAAAATAAAAACCATTTAATTATAGATCCAGTAGCTTCTGAAACTGTAAAGCAAATATTTGAAAATTATATCAATGGAATGGGGCTTAAAACAATAGCAAGATATTTGAACGATAATTTTGTTGCAAGTCCGTATGAGTATAAGATGTCTAAAGGTTCAAACTTAAAATTAGCATATCTTGATAATTATTTAGTGTATGATTATATTGAAAAAGCAGGTCTTTATAAAATTGATATAAGTTATATTAATGAAAGTAGGGAGATACTGCATAATCTTATTTCTTATAATATATTTTCTAAAGATAAAAAGAATTTTGATAATAAATGCAAATTATATTTAAAAAATTATTCCGAAAAAAAGATGAAAATATATTATACAACTGATAATGATATTGATTATAATAATTTTGATGTAAAAAAATGGACACTATTAAGAAAGGATGATCTTATTCCTTTTGATACAACATGTATAGCGACAGTTGTGGAAGTGTTAGATAGAAAACATACAATTAATTATCAATTTGATATATTATTAGAAAATAATATAGAACACGAAAAATATTATTTTGATGTTATTCAAATAACTAATGATGAGAAAAAAATAATTGATTATGAAAAAAACATCAGAAAAAAATGTAAGTGGTGTGATCAAATGATTAAAAAAATACTAACTGATGAAGTATATATAGGTAATTTAGTTCAATCAAAAACAACAAATGTAAGTTATAAAAATAAGAAAAAAGTTAAAAAAGATAAAGAAAATTGGATAAGAGTTGAAAATACACATGAAAGAATTATTTCGTTGGAACAATGGTTAAAAGTTCAAGAAAGGTTAAAACAAAGAGTTCGTGCTAATAAAAATGGATATTATAATCCGTTTATCCATAAACTTTATTGCAAATGCTGTGGAAAAATTTACTGCAGAACAGGAGATTCTAATCATGTATATTTTAGATGCAAAGACCAACAAGAAAAGTACAAGAGTTGTGATAATCGTAGTAGTATAAGTAAAGATGAATTAAACAATTTTGCATTAGTTAAAATTAATGAATTACTAAATCGCTTTTATAACGAAGAACAATTAAAAGAATTTAAAGAAAAGGATAATGATAGTGATTTATTCAAGAGTAGAATAAATAGTTTAAACAAAGAATTAATTGATGTTAATAAGGAATTACAAAATAAAAAAACATACTTTCAACATTTATATGAAGATAAAATCAGTGGTTTATTAGATACTGATGAGTATTTAATATTAAAAAGTAAATACAAAGATGATAGTGAAAAGTTAGAAAATAGAGCAGCTAAAATCAAAGAGGAACTAAAATTAATCAATGATAAAAAAGCTATATTGAAAACTAAAGAAACTATATATGGTAAATATAAACATATCGACTGTATTGATATAGATATTGTTTCAGATTTTATTGATAGAATTTATATTGGTAAATATAATAAAGAAACTAATACAAGAGATATGAAAATAGTATGGAATTTTGAAAGTTAAATAAATTGTATTTAAACAATGCACCAACTGATGCATCTGGGAAAATTGATCTTACAAATCAATATCCTATGACAGATACTGTTGGTATGGGACAGGATGATCCAAATAGTGTTTTAGGTTTTACAGTGTCTGCAAAACTTTCTGGAAATATTAAGATTGTTTATGATTTAGGAATTGATGAAAATTTTGTGACTGGTGAAACTTTAAAAGAAGATTATATTAAAGTTATTTTATATGAATATAAAGAAAATACACCTCAAGCTGTAACAGAAGCAAAAACAATTAAAGAGTTAAAAGATAGTACAGGTGTTGATGGTTGCTTAAGTAGTTATGTTTTAACAGATGGTGAATTTACTGGTAATGGAAATGCAGAGTTAGAGCAAAAGAAACATTATGTTGTTAAAGCATGGGTTGCTGATAATTATGAATTACCAGTTGATCCTACTACTGGTACTAACGATATAGAAAATGATGACGGAAGTATAACACATGAGAGTCATACAACGCCAGAAACATTTACATTTAAGATTAAATTAGTAGCTGAACAAGCTACTGCGTAAAAAAGCAAATCTATTGCTTTTTTAATTTTGACAATTTGTTATATTATTAAAAAAACACTTTTAAAAAACCTCTTTTTGTGTTAGGATATATTATAGTAGGTGATTGCATGACTGGTAATGATTATAAATTAGATAAAGAACAGTTAGCAGTTAGTGATGATGTTGCTGATGAAATACTACAACGTGATGAAAAACATAATAAATTTTATTTTTTGTTTTTAATGTTGTTATTAATTTTTTTAACTTTTATAGTTTCATCTTTAAGCTTTGCTTTGTTTGGAACATATGTTAAGAATTTCAATAATATTTCAACTGGCTCAGTTTTGTTTTCTTATGAAGAAAATAGCAATAATATTTCTATTAGTGATATGTATCCTACTAGTGATGCTGTTGGTAAAAAATTATCTGATGTTGGACAATATTTTGATTTTTCAATTTCTAGCAAATTAGAAGCTAATAGTATTGGAAAGATTACTTATGAAATATCTCTTGTCCCTGATTTAGAAAACACATTAGATTCTAAGTATGTTAGAATTAATCTTTTGGAAAATGGAAAAGATGTTTTGTTTAATAATAAAGATGTTGTCTCTTATAATGAACTTTCCGATAGCAAGATTAGATCTGGTGCAAAAGTTTTGTTTGTTAATACAGTAAAAACAGATTATGTAGCTAATTATGTATTTAGGATGTGGGTTTCTAGTGATTTTACTGTTACTAGTGATCCTAAGATATTTAAATGTTTTGTAACAGTTGATGCTTATTAGAATTAGAAAGGGTTTGGTCAATAGTGAGACGAGTATTGAATAAAGTTGCGAAAATGATTTCAAGTTCTATTTTCTTTGTTCTTGTTGTTTTAATAGGATTAATTTTAGCATATTTAGTTTATGTTAGAGTTCTTACTAGTCAAAATAGATTGGACGAAGTTAAGATAAACTTTTATACTATTTTAACTCAAAGTATGTATCCAACTATAAAAGCAGGGGATATTGTTATTACATACAAAAATGAAGATAATGTTTATCATGTTGGAGATGTTATTACTTTTATTTCGACATCTAATACTGCAAATGGGGTTACTATTACACACAGAATAAAAGAAGTTTATGCTGTTAATGGCGTTTATACATATAAAACACAAGGGGATGCTAATAATGTTAGCGATTCTGCAGCAGTTTTATCTCAAAATGTAATTGGTCGTGTTGTTTTTAAGATTCCAAAGGCAGGATATATTCAACAATTTTTAGTTACTAGTACAGGTTGGATTGTAGCGGTTGTTATACCATGTTTAGGTATTATTATATATGATATTTTAAAGATATTTAAAAATATGGCTAAAAAAACAACTCAAAAGTTTGTTAAAGGATCAACTGTAGAGCGTGAGCATTTAAAGGAGGTGTTAGATGATGAGCACCAATAAAAAAAAAGAAGATGATAATCCTTTGTATGTTGATGAAGTTTCAGAAGTTTATTTAAAGGAAAAGAAAGAGTATCAAATTAAAAAACGAACTTTAGTTATAATTATTTTAGTTATTTTTCTTGCTTTACTTTTAATTTCTTTAGGTTTGTTTTTTGGTAATTTTAATAAAAAAGAAAGTGGTGATTTAAAAAAATATTCAGTTTATGATTTGTTTGTAGTACACTCTAAAACTAGTTTTGGAGATACTATTAAAAGCTTTAGTCCTTATACTTCTTATGAGAAAGCATATAGTTATACTTTTTATATTGATAATGCTAACAATGCAGTTATTGATTATAAAGTTATTTTAGTAGATTTTAGTAAAACTAAAATTGATAAATCTAAAATTAATTATGCCATACTTAAGAACAAGGAAGTTATTTTTAAAGGTGTTTTGGATGATAAAAATGAAGATACGTTAGTTCTTAGTAAAATTGCTTCTTTAGATAGAGATAATTATGAATTAAGGTTATGGTCTAAAGAGAATATTAGTGATTTTGAATTTAAAATTAAGGTTGGTGATTAATTTGAAAAAAGTTTTTTGTGATTTTTTATCTTTGCTTGCTAGTAGTTTACTTGGTTTATGTTTATTGATTTCAGGATTTTTGATTTTTATTAATTTATATCATTATGATTATATAAGTTATGATAGTAAAATTAATTATTCTGATTATTATAATGTTAGTACTTTTCAAAAAAATATTGATTCTGCTTTTGATAAAGTACAATCTGTTGACATTAATAGTGTGTCTGTAAATAATAGAACTGTTGCTAACAGTGTTAGAAATATTATTATTGATTCAATTAATGATTTGAAAAAATCTAAGATTTATACTTCTGTTGGAGAACAAAATGTTGATTTTAAGACTGTATATGATTATAATGTTGAGTTGTTATCTAATTATAGTTATAATACTTTGTTTTATATTCCATATTCTGTAGAACTACAAGTTCGTGATTATAGTTTTGCTAAGAGTTTTGATGAAGTTTCTTCTTCTTTTGAAAGTACAAAATCATATATAGATTTAGTTTCTAATTATTTAAGAAATCGTTTATTATCTAATAGTGATTATATATATACTACAGATATTACTCGTATGACAATATTTAATGAGTTGTCTGATAGTTTGGCTTTGGTAACTAATAATTATGTTAGGTTAAGCAATGAGATATTAAAACTAGCAGATTGGTATGTTTCTAGTTTTGGAGGTGTTAGATGAAAGCAATTTTAGCGAAGGTTTGTTGTTTTTTTAAATATCTTTTATTCATTTTTGCGTTTGCTTTAACTTTACTTGGTGTTATTATGACATATAAAAGACTTGATAAAAATTTAGTAGAGTCTATTTACATATTTATTCCATTTTTACTTGTATTTATTGCACTTATTTGTGATTTATTTATAAAAAGTGGAAAAGGTGTTAGAAAAAATTTATTGATGCAATTAACATCTTGTCTTGTATTTATAGTTATTATTTTAATAGGTGTAAGGGCTAAATTTGATACAAATATGTTACTATATTATAAGTATGGTATTTCTTATAATCCACTTTATTTCTCTGATAATTTATCTTTTATTTTGTCAATGTTATATTTCTTGTTTTTCGCCCATATATTCTTGTTCGTTAAAGAGTTGGTTGAGTCTAAAGGTAAAAAGAAAGAAGTTGTTAATAGCTAATTATGTTAGCTATTTTTTTTTATTTACTTTCTATTTTGATTATTTTATAATTAGTTTGGTGATTTGATGAAGTTTAACTTTAAGAAAAAGTATGGTCAAAATTTTCTTGTTGATGATAATATACTTCGAAAGATTGATGATTTGATTGAAAAAGAAAGTAAATCTTTAGTTATAGAAATAGGGTGTGGATCTGGAAAGTTAACTAAAGTTTTGTGTAATAAATTTGATTATGTTTTAGGTTATGAAATTGATTTAGAAGTTAAAGATATTTTGTTTTCTAATCTTTTAGGTTTTTCTAATTATGAAATTATTTTTGATGATTTTATGAATAGAGATATTAGTTTAGATTTACAAAAATATAATTATAATTATTTGGCAGTTATTGCTAATATACCTTATTATATTACTACTTTGATTTTAGAAAAGATTATTTATTCAGATACTTTTCCTAATCATATGATGTTTATGGTACAAAAAGAAGTTGCAGATAGGCTTAATGCTAAAGTAGGAGATAGAAATTATAATTCTTTTACAATATTTTTAAGTTATTATTATGAGATTAAAAAAGAGTTTATTGTTAAGAAAAATAGTTTTTATCCTGTACCTAATGTCGATAGTGCAATTGTTTCTTTTAAAAAAAGGAAAGAAGTTACGTATGTTAAGGATAAGAAGTTTTTTTATAAATTAGTTAGGGATAGTTTTAGGTTTAATAGAAAGACTATTAAAAATAATTTGTATGATTATGATTTAGACGTTGTAAGTAAAGTTTTATCTTTACATGGTCTTGATTTATCTTGTAGACCGTCAATGATATCTATTGATATTTATTGTGAAATTGCTAATAATTTATGTTCTTTGGTATGACTTTTGGTTATACTTTTTTTTTATTTTCATATATTTTTTTAGGAGATGATATTTTGCTTTTAAAAGTGGGTGATTTGGTTACTAGAAAATCACATAATCATGATATGGTTTTTAAAATTATTGAAATAAATGGACATGTTGCTATTTTAAAAGGTTATAATGTCAGATTAATTGCAGATAGTGATTTAGATGATTTAGAAATTTCTAGAGTTAGTGTTTCAGAACTTGTAGATGAAGATAGAAATTTATTTGATCGAATGAGTGATTTATCAAAACTTGATAGAGATGAATATTTTTATATTCCCGGTAAAATATTACATATTGATGCCGATGAAGATTATTTAAATAGATGTATGGAATTTTATAAAAAAATTAATATTTTAGCTTATGGTTTGCTTATTAAGGAAAAGGATATTTATTTAGATTTAGAAAGACATCTTGAAGAGATTAAACCTGATGTTTTGGTTATTACTGGACATGATGCTTATTACGATAAGTCTGGAAATGAAATTTCTAATTTTTCTAATTATAAAAATAGTGATAATTTTGCTAAAGCTGTTAGGATTGCAAGGAAGTATGAAAAAGATCACGACAAATTAATTATAATTGCAGGTGCTTGTCAATCTGATTATGAAGAGTTAATAAAAAGTGGTGCTAATTTCGCATCTAGTCCTAGAAGAATAAATATTCATGCTTTAGATCCGGCGATTATTGCTTCAAGTGTTTGTTTGTCTGATAAGAGCAAACCAATTAATTTATTAAAAATTTTGGATAAGACGAAGTATGGTAAAGACGGAATTGGAGGAATTATTACAAATGGTGTTATGTATGTGGGGTATCCTAGATGATGATTGATAAAGTTAAGAATTTTGTTTTAAAAAATAAAGATAAAGTCTGTGAGTTTAAACTTAATTGTGGAAGAAATCAAGTATCGATGTTTTCAGGAAAGATTGTTGAAACTTATAAAGCAATATTTTTAGTACAAGTTTTGGATAGTAGAGAGGTTAAATCTTTCTCTTATTCAGACGTTTTGATTGGTAATTTAGAAATTATGATGTAAATAACTGGAAAATTATTGCATTTTTATTTTTAATAATATAAAATTGTACTAGAAGCAGTTTGCTTCAAGAGGAGGATTGTTTGATGAAAATTACATCAGTAAATGTACGTAAATTTGAAAAAGAAGGTTCACGTATGAAAGGAATTGCATCAGTTTTAATTGATGATTGTTTTGCAGTTCATGATATTCGTATTATTGAAGGAGATAGCGGTCTATTTATAGCAATGCCTAGTAGAAAGACAAAAAATGATGATGAATATAGGGACATTGCTCATCCAATAAATCCTGAGACACGTGCAATGTTTGAACAAGCTATTTTAGAAGCATATAAAACTGCCGAATAATTTAGTAATAAAATCTCTTTTTAGAGATTTTTTTGTTTTTTATACATATAATTTATTGATTAGGAGATAATTATATGGAAAATAGTGTTAATAGTATTAATTTGACTGAAAGAAAACATATTAGTGTATCTGGTGTTTTAAAGATTGATAGTTTTGATGAAGAAGAGTTTTTATTGGAAACTAATATGGGTTATTTGGTTGTTAAGGGTAAAGAATTAGAACTTATTAAATTAGATAATAAAGAGGGTATTGTAAGTATTAAAGGGCAGATTGATAGTATGAATTATTTAGATGAGTTAAAAAAACAAAATAAAAAGAGTCGTTTGTTTGAGAAGTTATTTCAATGACTTTAAAAATACAGATACTATCTTTGATATTTAATTTTTTGTTTGGAATTTTTTATTGTTTTAGTTTTTTGATAGTTAAAAGGTTTTTATTATATGGAAAAAGTTTATTAAAATTTGTTTTTAATTTTATATTTATGATTTTTAATGTTTTTTTATATTTGTTTTTATTAGTTGCTGTCAATAAAGGAATTTTACATTATTATTTTATTTTTGTTGTTGGTCTTGGAATTTTTATTGGTTATTTATTAGTGGATAAGCTAAGAAAAAAGTTTACGTAAATTATTGTAATATTATGTCTATATCATTGAATATAGACTTTTCTTTTGATAAAATTTATAGTGTAATGGAAGGTGATAATCTTGGCTAAGGTGAACAAACGTAAAAAAGTTAAGAATTCTTTTGTTGTTTTAGTTTTTTGTTTGGTTATTAATGCTGTTATCATGTATTCTATAGGCTCAATATTTACAAATGTTTATTATAAAAATAAGGAGAAGCAACAGTTAAATGATAAACTTGTTTTACTTAAGGAACAAGGAGAGGCTTTAAGAGTTGAAGCTAAGAAGTTGCAAGATCCTGAATATGTTGCTAGATATGCAAGGGAAAAGTATTTATATTCAGGAGAAGATGAGTATGTAATACGTATCCCATAGGAGGACAGATGAAAGAGGTAATTGCTTTATTAAATAAATATATTAAAGAAAAAGATGTTGTAGTTGTTGGGTGCTCTGGGGGACCTGATTCAATGTTTTTACTTAATATGTTAATTAATTATAGAAAAAATGTTGATATTAGTATTATTTGTTGTCATGTTAATCATAATGTTAGAAAAGAAAGTTATGATGAGTATGTATTTTTAGAAAAGTATTGTAAGAAAAACAAAGTTTTGTTTGAGGGCATGACAATTGAAAAATATAGTAATGATAATTTTCATAATGAAGCTCGCAGTATAAGATATGGTTTTTTTGAAGAGATTGTAAATAAGTATAATGCTAATTTTTTATGTACAGCTCATCATGGCGATGATCTTATGGAAACTATTTTAATGAGAATTGTAAGAGGATCGACACTTGGTGGTTATAGTGGTTTTTCTTATTTAGTTGATTGTGGTAGTTATAAGATATTTAGACCTTTAATTTATCTTAGTAAAGATGAAATTTTAAATTATGATCTTGCACATAATATTCCTTTTGTAACAGATAGTTCCAACAGTAGTAGTAAGTATACAAGAAATAGATATAGAAAAGAAGTATTACCTTTTTTAAAAAAAGAAGATCCTAATGTACATAGAAAGTTTTTAAAGTTTAGTAATGTCTTACAGATGTATGATAATTATTTTAAAAAACAGATTGATAGTGTAATCAATAAAGTATATAAAGATGGTGTGTTAAAAATTTCTTCATTTATGATGCTTGATGAAGTTTTTAAAGAAAGAATTATTTATAGTATTCTTGAAAGTCTTTATCATGATGATCTTATTTTGGTTAATGATAAGCATGTTGATTTGATTAAGAGTATTATTTGTTCTAATAAAGCTAATACATATTGTTATTTGCCACAGGATATAAAAGTTATTAAAAGTTATGGAGAGGTTATTTTTACTAAAGAAGTTGATTTAATGGATCAGTATGATATAGAGATTAATTCTGATTTTGGTTTTGTACAGTTGCCTAATAATAAGTGTATTGAATTTTGTTCATCTTCTTCAAATGGTAATGATATATGTAGGTTATGTTCTAGTGATGTTTGTTTGCCTCTTCGAGTTAGAACAAGAAAAATTGGAGATAAGATTGAATTAAAAGGGCTTGGAGGTAAGAAAAAATTAAAAGATATTTTTATCGATTGCAAAATCCCTTTGCGTCAAAGAGATATCTGGCCAGTTGTTGTTGATTCGAAAGATCGTATTGTTTGGTTGCCGGGTTTAAAAAAATCTAAATTTGATGTTCCAAAGTCTAAAAAGTGTGATATAATATTGTGGTATCACTAAAAAAGGAGGAAATATGAAAAATATGAAGAAGAAAAATAGTGTTAAGAAAACCATTATGTCTTATATGCTCATTATTCTTTTATTTGTTGGTATTTATTTTGCTTTTCAATATGTTAACAATAAAGAAAATGATCTTAGTTATGACGAATTTATGAAATATTTAAGTAGTGGACAAGTTGTAGAGATTGAAATTACTCCAAGAAGTAGTTCTTCTATTTATGAAATTGTTGGTAAGATAAGAGGTTATAAAGAAAACGAGTATTTTGTTGTTAATGCTCCTTTAACTGATACTATAATTGAGGAGATTACTTCGGTTTCTAAAGTTGGAGAGTTAGATGTTGTCGTTAATAAAAATCCAGAGTCTAATTCTTTACTTCTTATTATTATGAATTATTTGCCTTTAGTTTTGCTTGTTGGTTTTGGCTTCTTCTTTATTACTAAACAAGTTGGTAGTAATACTAAATCATTTGATTTTGGAAGAAGTAAGGCTAAGTTGCACTCAGATAAAGATAAAGTTACTTTTGATGATGTTGCAGGTTTAAAGGAAGAAAAGTATGAAGTTAAAGAGTTAGTTGACTTTTTAAAGAATCCTAAAAAGTTTCAAAAACTTGGTGCTAGAATACCAAAAGGTGTATTATTAGTGGGTCCTCCAGGAACTGGTAAGACATTGCTTGCACGTGCTGTTGCAGGAGAAGCTAGTGTACCTTTCTATTACATAAGTGGATCTGATTTTGTAGAATTATTTGTTGGTGTAGGTGCTAGTAGAGTTAGAGATATGTTTAAACAGGCTAAGCAAACAGCTCCATGTTTAATATTTATTGATGAGATAGATGCAGTTGGTAGACAAAGAGGAACTGGTTTAGGTGGTGGACATGATGAAAGAGAGCAAACTTTGAATCAATTACTTACTGAAATGGACGGATTTGGTACTAACGAAGGTATTATAATTATTGCCGCTACAAATAGACCAGATGTATTGGATCCTGCTTTGTTAAGACCAGGAAGATTTGATAGACAAGTTATGGTAAATTTACCAGATGTTAGTGAAAGAGAAGAAATATTGAAAGTTCATGCAAGAAATAAAGTTTTAGCTAGCAATGTTACTTTAGATTATCTTGCTAAACGTACTTCAGGTTTCTCTGGTGCTGATTTGGAAAATTTACTTAATGAGGCAGCACTTTTAGCTGTACGTAGAAATAAAAATGAAATCACTATGACAGAAATTGATGAGGCTCATGATAGAGTATTGATGGGACCTGCAAAAACTTCTAGAAAAATTAGTGATGATGATAAGAAAATTACAGCATATCATGAAGCAGGACATGTTGTTGTGGGATTAAAATTAGAAAAATCTAATATTGTTCAAAAAGTAACAATTATTCCTCGTGGTATGGCTGGTGGTTATACAAATATTCAAAATGATGAAGAGAAGATGCATACTACTAAATCAGAACTTGTTCAAACTATTTCAACTTTACTTGCTGGTAGAGTTACTGAACAATTAGTTTTTGATGATATTACTACTGGAGCATCAAATGATATAGAACGTGCTACTAAAATTGCTCGTGCAATGGTATGTGAGTATGGTATGAGTGATTTAGGTCCTGTTCAATTAGAACATAATGAATCTAGTGTATTCTTAGGAAGAGATTATAATAAATCACGTAATTTCTCTGATCAAGTTGCTTTTGAAATAGATCAAGAAATTAGAAAAATAATAGATGATTGTTATAAAACAACAGTTAAAGTTGTTAAAGATAATCTTAAACTTGTAGATTTAATTGCAGATAATTTAATGAAATATGAAACATTAACACAAGAGCAAATTGAATATTTAGTTCAACATGGTACAATGCCAGAAGAGTCTCAAGGTCAATCTAATTAAGATTGACTTTTTGTTAGGGGTAGATTATTTTGAAAATTGGAAATATTTTTGTAAAAAATAAAATTGTTTTAGCTCCAATGGCAGGGGTATCTAATCCTGCTTATATTAAAATTGCTGAGATGATGGGTGCTAGTCTTGCTTTTACAGAGCTTTTAAGTGCAGAAGCAATTGTAAGAAATAATAAGAAAACTTTAGATATGTTAAAGGGGATTGATTTGATAAATATTCCTGTTGGTGTACAACTTTTTGGATCAAATGCTGATGTTTTAGCTAGGGCTAGTAAGATTGTTTCTTGTTTATATCCCAATGTTTTTATTGATATTAATATGGGGTGTCCTGTTAATAAGGTAGCAGTAAAAGCAAAGTCTGGAGCTTATCTTTTGAAAGATCCAGATAAGGTTTATCAAATTGTATCTAAGGTAGTTGAAAGTGTTAGTTGTCCTGTTACAGTTAAAATTAGAAGTGGTTGGGATAGTGATAGCATTAATGCGATTACGGTTGCTAAAAGGATTGAAGAAGCTGGTGCTAGTGCAGTTACAGTTCATGCACGAACAAGAGTGCAAGGTTATAGTGGGGTTGCTTGTTGGCAAATTATTAAAGAAGTAAAAGAAAATGTTAGTATTCCTGTCATTGGTAATGGCGATGTTAAGTCTTGTTTTGATGCTAAAAAAATGCTTGATGAAACTGGGTGTGATTTAGTAATGATTGGTAGAGCTTGTTTGGGAAATCCTTGGATATTTAAAGAGTGTGTCTGTTATCTTGAATCTGGAACAGTTTTAGATAAGCCAACTGTAAAAGAAAGAATTGATATGTGTTTATTACATTTTGATAATTTACTAGATTTAATGGATGAGAGAAGAGCAATTTTGGAAGCTAGAAGTCATTTTTTATGGTATTTAAAACCTATTAAAGAAAGCAAAGAGCTTCGTAATCAATTATTGAAGATTAATGATAAAGAGCAAATTATAAATTTATTAGTTAATTTTAAAGAAAGTATGATAGAATAGTGGTGTGGAGGTACTTTATGAGAGAATTTTCAGAACAAGAACAAGTAAGAAGAGATAAATTAAACTTTTTAAGAGAACATAATATTGATCCTTTTGGTAGCAGATTTGATGTTACTACAAATACTAAAGAGATAAAGGAAGCTTATCAAGATAAGACTATTGAAGAGTTAGAGGCTTTACATAAAGAGGTTACTATTGCAGGAAGAATTATGACTAAAAGAGGAAAGGGTAAAGCAGGATTTATTAATATTCAAGATAAATATGGACAAATTCAAGCTTATGTTAAATTAGATAATGTTGGTGAAGAAGCTTATGAAATTTTTGATAAATCTGATTTAGGAGATATTGTTGGAATAACTGGAAGTGTTATGAGAACACATATGGGTGAGTTAAGTATTAGAGTTACTAATTTTAAGCATTTAGTTAAAGCTTTAAGACCTTTACCAGATAAATTTCATGGTTTAGTTGATGTTGAAGAGCGTTTTAGAAGAAGATACGTTGATTTAATAGTTAATGAAGATGCAAGAAGAGTAGCATTTTTAAGACCAAGAATTATTCGCTCTATTCAAAAATATTTAGATAATTTGGGATATGTTGAAGTTGAAACACCAGTTTTGGGAACAATTTTGGGTGGTGCTAGTGCAAGACCTTTTGTTACTCATCATAATACTTTAGATATTGATATGTATCTTCGTATTGCTACTGAACTTAATTTGAAAAGATTAATTGTTGGTGGTATGGATGCTGTGTATGAAATCGGTAGACTTTTTAGAAATGAAGGTATGGATAAAAATCATAATCCTGAATTTACAACGATTGAAGTTTATAAAGCATATAGTGATTTGGAAGGTATGATGGATTTAACCGAAAACCTTGTATCAAGTGTTTGTTATGATGTTTTAGGAACATATGATGTTTCGTTTAGAGGTCAAAATATTTCTTTAAAACCAAGTTATAAACGTGTTAAAATGACGGATGCTATATATGAGAAAACAGGAATTGATTTTTCAAAGGATATGTCTTTTGAAGATGCTAAAAAGTTAGCTATGGAACATGGTATAGAAGTGGAAGAACATTTTGGTTATGGACATATTGTTAATGCTTTTTTTGAAAAGTATGTTGAGGAAGATATTGTAGAGCCAACATTTATTTATGGACACCCAGTGGAAATTAGTCCTCTTGCTAAAAAGAATAGTCTTGATCCTAGATTTACTGAAAGATTTGAGTTATTTATTTTAGGTAGTGAGTATGCTAATGCGTTCTCTGAATTAAATGATCCAATTGATCAGTATGAAAGATTTGAAAATCAATTAAAAGAAAAAGAGTTAGGAAATGAAGAAGCCAACGAAATGGATTTAGATTTTGTTGAGGCTTTGGAATATGGTATGCCACCTTGTGGTGGTATGGGTATGGGAATAGATAGACTTGTTATGTTACTTACTAATAGTGATACTATAAGAGAAGTTATTTTGTTCCCAACTATGAAGAAAAAAGATTAGTTTTAGTAATAGTATTTTTGTGATAAAATCATGAAAATACTATTTTTTTCTTTATTTTTCTTAAATATCGTGTAATAATTATATTGGGAGGATAATTATGGAAAATAAAAAAAATAATGGATTATTTTATGCAGTTGGTGCTTTTTTACTTGTTTATGCCATTTTAACCTATGTTATTCCTTCAACTGATTCTTTTGGTGTTTTAGAAAACATTTCTAGAAGCGAAGTTAGTGTTTTTCGTTTTTTGGGTGTAATTTTTGAAGCAGTTGGTGGATTTAGCAGTTTATTTATTTTTGTGTTATTAACTGGCGTATTCTATGAAATTTTAAAAGTTACTGGTGCATATGATAAGTTAGTTAGTAAAGTTGTTAAAAAAGTTAGCAAACACGATAAATTATTTTTATGTTTAGTTACTGTTTTAGTAGCGGTAGTTTCTTCTGTTTGTGGACTTGAAGTAGGGATGATTTTATTTTTCCCTTTCGTAATTTCAATTGTTTTAGGATTGGGTTATGATAAATTAACTGCTTTAGCTTGTACTTTTGCTTCTTGTATTGTAGGTATGTTAGGAGCAACTTTTGGAGGAGTTTTGTATAATCTTAATGTTTCACTTGTCAATAATTCAAATGGAACTACAATGATGGTAAGAGATGAATTCTTTATAAGATTAGCATTACTTGTTGTTGGAGTTGCTTGTCTATTAGTATTTATGTTATGGCATGCTAAAAAAGGTAATGTTTTAGAAGCAAGTAAGGAAGTTGAAACTAAAGAAGTAAGTAAAAATAAAAAAGTTTGGCCACTTGCTGTTGTACTTGGTTTAGTATTATTAATATTTATGCTTGGTGGAACAGATTTTGCAGGAATGTTTGGAAGTAATTTCTTTGCAACTGTAAATCAATCATTTGTTAATTTTACTGTTGGCGGATATCAATTATTTGATAAAGTACTTGGTGGATTTGATCCTTTTGGTACTTGGTTTTCTCCAACAAGATTTGAATTTGCTTCACTTGTTATTGTGTCTGCAACTTTAATTTTGGTTTTAGCTTACAAAGTTAAGTTATCTGATGCAGTAGATTGTTATGTTGAAGGAGCAAAAAAATATTTTAAACCAGCTTTATTAACAACATTAGCTTGCAGTGTATTTGTTTTGGTATTCTATTATCCAGTATTTAAAACTATTGGATCATATTTGATGAGTTTATCTGATACCTTTAATGTTGCACTTGGCTTTGTTTATTCACTTGTTGGTGGGGTATTCTATGTAGATGTTTATTACTATACATATTATGGTTTACCATATTTAGTTTCTTTAGCACAAGATCCTGCTTTAGGTGGACTTTTAAGTACAATGTTTGTCAGCGGATATTCTTTAGCTATGTTAGTTGCTCCAACTAGTGTGTTGTTATTGGTATGTTTATCTAGTAATGATGTTAAGTATTCTCAATGGTTAAAATATATTTGGAAATTATTTGCTGGATTATTAGTAACAACATTAATAACATTATTAGCTTATTATATGTTCTTAATACGTGGTTATGACAGTGGTAAAGCACAGTTAATAATTTTAATTTCTTGGTTGATATTGATACTTGTAATGGTTGTAGCATATCTTATTTATACTAGAGTTAAAGAACGTAAAATGGAAAAGAAACCAGTAAAAGAAGTAAAACCAAAAAAAGAAGTTAAAAAGACTGTAACTAAAACAAAAACTGATACAAAGAAAAAAACTTCTTCTAAAAAGAAAAGTAAAAAATAATGTATAACTACCAATTATTTGGTAGTTTTTTTGTGGTTTTTGTGGATTTTTATTTGTTTAAAAAAACTATTTTCTTTTCATAATAATCATAGAATAGAAATGAGGAGGAAAGTATGTTTTCAAAATTTAGTGAAGAAGCAAGAAAAGTTTTAATCCAAATGCAAAAAGAAATGGCTAGTTTAAAACATCCTTATATTGGTAGTGAACATTTGTTATTAGCTATTTTAAAATATGGAAATCCTTTTGATATTGAAAGGTTAAAAAATTATGGAATAACTTATGATGATTTTAGAAATGAATTAATAAAAGTTGTTGGAATTGGAAAAATAAGTAATGATTTTTATTTATATACACCTCTTTTAAAAAGTGTTATATCTTTAGCTATGGCTTGTTCTAGTGAAAAGGGGAAGACTGAGGTTGACAGTAGTGACTTATTGCTTGCTATTTTTGAAGAGGGCGAAGGTGTTGCTGTTAGAATATTAATTGGTATGGATGTTGATATTGAAGCTTTGTATGATGATTTTTCTACTTCCGTTGTTAAGCAAAAGAAAAAAGCTAAATTATTGATAGATAGTTTTGGGGTTGATTTGGTAAGTAAGGCTTTAAATAATGAACTTGATCCTGTTGTGGGACGTGATGAAGAAATAAAAAGACTTAGTGAAATTTTATCTAGAAGAACGAAAAACAATCCTATTTTGATTGGAGAAGCAGGTGTTGGAAAAACTGCAATCGTAGAAGAATTGGCTAGGATGATTGCTAATAATACTTGTTGTAGCAAGCTTAGGAATATGAGAATTTTATCTGTATCTATGGCTAGTTTAGTTGCAGGAACGAAATATCGGGGTGAGTTTGAAGATAGGTTAGGTAAAATAATTCAAGAGCTGGAAAATCATGATGATATTATTTTGTTTATTGATGAAATTCATACTTTAGTGGGTGCTGGAGGTGCTGAGGGAGCAATTGATGCCTCAAATATTTTAAAACCAGCTTTAGCACGGGGAAATATTAAGGTAATTGGTGCTACTACAACCGCAGAATATAAAGAATTTATTAAAAAAGATAAAGCTTTAGATAGAAGATTTCAAGAGATTTATGTTGCTGAGCCTAAACTTGAAACGATTAAAGATATATTAATTAAGTTAAGACCTATTTATGAAGGATTTCATAAAGTAAGGATAACTGATGAGGTAATCGATGAAATTATAGAGTTGTCTGATAAATATATTTATGATAGAAAAATGCCAGATAAGGCAATTGATATTATGGATGAGGTGTCATCTTTTGTTTCTATTAAAAATTATAAGGGTTCGAATGCTTTAAATGATTTGGCAGAAAATATTGTTAAAATTAAGAATTTAAAAAATAATGCAATATTAAAAAATGATTTTAAGCAAGCTTATGGTTTTAGGCAACAAGAATTAAAACTGGAAAGTGAGAAAAACAAGATGGAAGTCGATAATATGTTAAAAGATAAGTTTTATAATATTACTATTAATGATGTAAGAAAGGTTGTTGAAAATAAAACTAATATCCCTGTATTCTTTTTAGGTAAAGATATTGTATTATCACAACTAAAAAAGAAGCTTAAAAGTGTTGTGTATGGACAGGATGAAGCAATAAATGGATTATATGCGGCAACTAAAAAAATACGTTATGGCTGTAAAAGGAGTAGAAAACCTTTTTCTTTCTTATTTGTTGGACCTACTGGTGTCGGGAAAACTTTGTTAGCCAAAGAGTATGCTAAGCTTTGTTATGGACAAGATAATTTTATTAGATTAGATATGAGTGAATATAAGGAAGCTCACTCAATTAGTAAAATAATTGGTGCTCCTCCAGGATATGTTGGATATAATGATTCAAAAAATGTTTTTGAACAAATTAAAGATAAACCTTATTCAGTAATTTTACTTGATGAAATTGAAAAGGCAAGCAGTAATGTTTTAAATTTGTTTTTACAAATTTTAGATGAGGGTGTTGCTAAAAATTCTAAAGGAGAAGAGGTTAGATTTGATCATACTTTGATTATTATGACTTCTAATTTAGGTTTTGAAAAAGCTGATATTGGATTTAGTTTTGATTCAAAAAAACAAGATGAGGCAATTAAGTCTTTTCTAGGTGTTAGTGTGGTAAATAGAATATCTAAGGTTGTGTTTTTTAATAAGATTAGTTACGATGTTATTAAGATGATTGTTGATAAAAAGTTAGAACTTTTAAAGGATGAGTATAAAAGCAAAGGAATAATGGTAAGATTTTCTAAAATGCTTTCTTTAAAAATGATTGATATGTGTGAATATGAAGTTTTTGGTGCTAGAAAAGTTGATTATGTAATTAGTGAGTATTTAGAGAATAAAATATTAGATGATGTTATCGGTGGAAGAAGTTCTGTTTTTATTAAAGATTTGAGTATAGTTTAGGGTTATTAACAGTTTTGTTAATAACTTTTTATTTACTACAATTGTATTTTTTGTTATACTATGTTCGAGAGTTTCCTAATTATTTATCATATATTTATTGAGGAGGAATTTTATGAAACTATATAATACTTTATCAAGAAAAATTGAAGAGTTTGTTCCATATGGTGATGTTGTTAATATGTATACTTGTGGTCCAACAGTGTATCATTATGCTCACATTGGAAATTTGCGTTCGTATTTATATGAAGATATTTTGGAAAAGTCATTAAGATATTTAGGATACAACGTTAATAGAGTAATGAATATTACTGATGTTGGACATTTATCAAGTGATTCTGATACTGGTGAAGATAAAATGGTAAAAAGTGCTATTAAAGAAAATAAGACAGTGTTAGATATTGCTAAATTTTATACGGAAGCTTTTTTTAAAGATTGTAAAGAATTAAATATTGCTAAACCAAAAACAGTTATTCCTGCAACTAGTATGATAGATGATTATATTGAAATGATTGAGGTTTTATTAAAGAAAGGTTATGCTTATCAAGCTGGGGGTAATGTCTATTTTGATACTTCTAAATTAGATGATTATTATGTTTTAACTAATCATAAGGAAGATGAAATGGTTGTTGGAGCAAGAAGTGATGTGTCTTTTGATGATAATAAAAGAAATCAAACGGATTTTGTTTTGTGGTTTACAAAATCTAAATTTTCTAATCAAGAACTTAAATGGGATAGTCCATTTGGTGTTGGTTATCCTGGATGGCATATAGAGTGTTCTTGTATTAGTAAAAAGTACTGTGGAGAATATTTGGATATACATTGTGGTGGTGTTGATAATATTTTTCCACATCATACTAACGAAATTGCTCAAAGTGAGGCTTATTTTGGACATACTTGGTGCAAGTATTGGTTTCATGTTGAACATTTAAATGATGTTAATGGAAAGATGAGTAAATCTCGTGGCGATTTTTTAACTTTGGATACTTTAAAAAAGAAAGGTTATGATCCTTTAAGTTATCGTTATTTATGTTTACAATCACATTATCGTAAGCCAATGATATTTACTTATGAGAGTTTAGATAATGCAGAAAGTGCTTATTTGAAGCTTAAAAACAAAGTGTTGGGATTAGTTTGTGAAGATGATTTTAGTGAAGATGATTTTAAAGAGTATAAAAACGAATTTATAAAATTTGTAGAGGATGATTTAAATACTGCTTCAATGCTTTCTTGTGTTTATGATGTTTTGAAGGCAGATATTTCACAAAGTACTAAGTATAAACTTATTTTAGATTTTGATAATGTGTTAGGTCTTGATTTATTTGTAAAAAAAGAAGTTATGGTCGAAGATGATTTTAAGAAATATATTTTGGAAAAGATAGAACTTCGAAAAGTTGCTAAGGCAAATAAAGATTATGCTTTGGCTGATTCTATTAGAGATGAGTTACTTGCTAAAAATGTTAGATTGATTGATACTAATGAAGGGACAAAGTTTGAATTGTTGTAGGAGGTTATTATGTATTATATTATTATAATTATTTCATTTGTTGTAACAGTTGCTAGTCAAATATTTATTAGTGTTACTTATAAAAAATACAGAAAAAATATTTGCTCTTCTTCATTAACTGGAGTTGAAGTTGCACTTAAACTTTTGAAAGAAAATGATCTTGAAAATATATATGTCATTGAAACAAAAGGAGAACTTACAGATCATTATGATCCAAATAATAAGGTAATTAGGTTATCTACAGAAGTTTTTAATGGTGAAAATATTTCAAGTTGTGCAGTGGCTGCTCATGAAGTTGGTCATGCTATACAATATAAACAAGGCAATAAATTTATTAAAATTAGAAGTTTGCTAGTTCCTTTTGTTAATTTTTGTTCTAAACTTGGTTATATTGCTATAGTTATTAGTTTAATTTCAGGAATTTTGGATTTGTTATATTTGGGAGTATTTTTACTTTTTAGTATTTTAATATTTGAACTTGTTACTTTACCTGTTGAGTTTGGAGCATCAAAAATTGGTTTGGAAAATTTAAAAAAATATAATATTTTAAAAGATGATGAACTTGTTTTTGCTAAAAAGGTTTTAACAGCGGCAGCTTTAACTTATGTTGCTAGTTTGGTTACTACTATTTTAGAAATATTTAGACTTCTATTAATGGCAAATGATAGGGATTAAAAATGACTAGTGATTTGTTAGTTTTAGCATATCTTGGAGATGCTATTTATGAAGTTATGGTAAGAGAGTATTTAATGGGTTTAGGAAAATACAAAATAAATGATTTGAAAACAATGAGTTTAAAATTTGTGAGTGCTAAAAGTCAAGCTAATATTTTGTCTTTAATTACTGATAAATTAACTTTAGAAGAACAGGATATTTTAAGACGTGGTAGAAATGTTAAAACAAATTCTAAACCAAAGAATTGTAATTTGAGTGATTATAAATATGCAACTTCTTTTGAAGTTCTTTTTGGTTATTTATATGTAAAAAAAGATTTGGAAAGATTAAAAGAAATATTTTCGTATGTTACTTTAGTAGTTGAGGTGTAATATGTTAGTTTATGGAAAAAATAGTTGTTGTGAAGTTTTAGAAAATGAAGAAAATGTTAAAAGTATTAAAAAAGTATATTTGGAGAGGAATTTTAGGGATAAAAATATAATTTCTATGATAGAAAAATTAAAAATTGAGCCACATTTTTATACTAAATTTGAACTTGATCAACTTGCAGAAGGAAATCATCAGGGTATAATACTAGACATTGGGGAGTTTCAATATAGTGATTTAGATGATATCATCTGTGAAAATGGTTTGATTGTTATGTTAGATCATATTGAAGATACTCATAATTTTGGTGCAATTATAAGAACTTGTGAAGCTAGTGGTGTAGATGGAATTATTATCCCTAAGGATAGAAGTGTAAAAGTTAATTCCACGGTTATGAAAACTAGCAGTGGTGCTGCAACTAGGGTAAAAATTTGTATGCAGACAAATCTTAATCAGACTATTAAATATTTACAGGATAAAGGTTATTGGATTTATGCTACAGATATGACTGGAGATAATTATACAGATCAAGATTATAGAGGAAAGACTTGCATTATTATTGGAAATGAAGCAAATGGGGTATCTACTCTTGTTAAAAAATCATCTGATTATATTGTTACAATCCCAATGATTGGTAAAATTAATAGTTTAAATGCTTCGGTTGCTTTGGGAATTTTGGTTTATGAGGTAGTAAGGCAACGAAACATTAGATAGGAGGGTTTGTGGACTATAAAAATTTTAACGATTATGAATTGCTTTATTTAGTTAGTGATAACGAAGATGCTATGGAAATAGTATTAAAAAAATATGAGCCAATTATTTTTAAAATGGCTCATAAATATGCTTTTAATTTCAAACAGCATAGAATTGATGTTGAAGATTTGATGCAGGAGGGAAGAATTGCTCTTGTTAAAGCAGTTGAGTCTTTTTCAGATTGTAAAGATGCAGTTTTTTATACTTTTGTGATTTTGTGTGTCAATCGGGCTATGTATAAATATTGTCTTAGAAATAGTAGAGCAAATGATGAAATTATTAATTATGCATATTCAATTGACAATGAATCTTTGGATTTTTTAATGGATAGTTTTGATTCTAATGAAAATTTGTTGGAACTTTTTATTGAAAAAGAAAAAGAAGATAATATTTTAAAGTTTAAAAACACTTTAAATGATGAAGATGCAATGATTTTTGATTTAAAATTAAGTTTCTTTACATATCAAGAAATTGCTGTTTTACTTGGTTTTACTTATAGTTATGTCTCTAGTAGGTTATTAGTTATAAGGAAAAGTTTGAAAAAATATTTACTAAAATTAAACTTTGATTTATAATGTTTATGATAGGTGAGGTATGATGCAAGAGACAATGTCTTTACGAACATTTATTGATAATAGAGATTATATTGATAGTGTTAAAGTCAATACTTTTTGTCGTTTGATGAAAGAAGTTAGTGATACTTTAGAAAAAGAGACAAGAAATATTGTTAAAATTAATTTAAATGATATAAGAATTAATGTTAATACTGGACAAATTGTTTTGCCTGATAATTTGTTTCAAACTGATATGGATAAGACAGTTGCAGATATAGATACTGGCGTTAGTTTGATGGCAGGTAGAAAATCATCTTTGGAACATAAAAGAGTGGCTGTTGCATTGATGATATTAGGTTGGTATTGTAATGAAGATCATAATTCTATTTATAGTGATATGGATGTTTTAGAAAATTTTGATTCTTATATTTCTAAAGTTCCTAAATGGTTACATCAATATTTTATTGATATATTTAGAAATATGGATTATGAAACTTCTTTTGGAGAATATTATGATAAGAATTTTGTAGATAAAGTTAAGGAAAGCATTAAAAAAGCATTTGATTCTTACAATTTAAATGATGAACAACTTGATAGGATATCTGCATTAGTTGCTAAAACTACAAATAGATTGATTAAAGAGGGTGAAAAAGATGTTTGATACAGGCGAACAAAAAATATTGGATAATTTGCCAAAAGCGATTGATAGTGTTAAAACGCGTATGGGAAATGTGGGACAAGTTAGTCGTAGTGTAACTACTAATTTGGTAGATTTTTCAAGTATTGATTCTGTTAATGAAAGTGAAAATAGTTTTGATGGCGAAGGAAGAAGTAATTCTTTTGTACGTGTTAGAACTGATGGTAATCCTTTTTCTTCAAAAAGATATGAAGATGCTGATTATGGAGATCAATATCATTTTAATGGGGTTAGCGATAATAGTTATTATAATGGACTTGAAAATAAAAATTCAGGAAATGTCACAATGTCTTTTGCTTTGGTAGCAGTTGCTGTGATAGCACTTATTATTTTGGTTGCAGTTGTAACTATTGGTGTTTTAAATATAATAGGTTATAGAATATAATAGTAAATGTAGTAAAATTTCTTTTAATTTTACTTTTTTTTTGCTAAAATATTCTTTATGGAGATGGTTAATCGTGTTTAAAAAATTATTTGATCATGAATACAAAGAATTAAAAAAATTTGAAAAGTTAGCTTTAGATATAGAAAGTTTAGAAGATGAGTATTCAAAATTAAGTGATGAACAGTTAAAAGAAAAAACTGCTTTGTTTAAAGATGAGTTAAAAAATGGTAAGAATTTAGATGATATTTTAGTACCAGCATTTGCTACTGCTAGAGAAGCTTGTTTTAGGGTAATTGGAGAAAAACCTTATCATGTACAGCTTTTAGGGGCGATTGCCTTACATTATGGTAATATTGCAGAGATGAAAACAGGTGAAGGTAAAACACTTACATCTGTTATGCCAGCTTATCTTAATGCCTTGAAGGGGAAAGGTGTACATATCGTTACTGTAAACGAATACTTATCTAGTCGTGATGCAGAGTGGATGGGACAAATTCATCGCTTTTTAGGACTTAGTGTTGGTCTTAATTTAAGAACTTTATCTCCAAAAGAAAAACAAGAAGCTTATGATTGCGATATTTTGTATACTACTAATAATGAAGTTGGTTTCGATTATTTAAGAGATAATATGGCTATAAGAAAAGAAGATAAAGTTCAACAAAGAGGATTGAATTATGCAATTATCGATGAGGTTGATTCTATTTTAATTGATGAAGCTCGTACTCCTCTTATTATTTCTGGTGGTTTTTTAGAAAATAAAAATTTATATATTGATGCAGATAGATTTGTTAAATCTTTGAAAAAAGAAGATGTTAATTATGATGAAAAAATTAAAAGAGCTAATTTAAGTGATGAGGGTGTAGTTAAGGCAGAAAAGTATTTTAAAGTTGATAATTTATATGATGTTGATAATACGACTTTAGTTCATTTTATAAATCAGGCTTTGCATGCAAATTATGCTATGAAAAATGATGTTGATTATGTTGTTAGTGAAGGAAAAGTTGTTATTGTTGATCAATTTACAGGAAGATTGATGCCTGGTCGTGCTTTTAGTGATGGGCTACATCAAGCAATTGAAGCAAAAGAGGGCGTAGAAATAGAACAAGAGACTAAGACTTTGGCTACTATTACTTTCCAGAATTTGTTTCGTATGTATGAAAAACTTTCTGGTATGACTGGTACTGCTAAAACAGAAGAAGAAGAATTTAGAGATATTTATAATATGTATGTTATTTCTATTCCTACTAATAAACCTGTTATACGTGTTGATATGAGTGATCTTATTTATGCTAGCAAAAAAGCTAAATATAAAGCAATTGTTGATGAAATAGAAAGAAGACACAAAGAGGGACAACCTGTTTTGGTTGGCACTATTGCTATTGAAACTTCAGAAATTATATCAAATTTATTAAGTAAAAGAGGTATTCATCATGAGGTTTTAAATGCTAAGAATCATGCAAGAGAAGCTGAAATTATTGCTAAAGCAGGAGAAAAAGGTGCAGTTACTATTGCTACAAATATGGCTGGACGTGGTACAGATATTAAATTAGGCGAAGGGGTAAAAGAACTTGGTGGCCTTTGTGTAATTGGAACTGAAAGACATGAGTCACGTCGTATAGATAATCAGTTAAGAGGTCGTTCTGGTAGACAGGGAGATCCGGGATATACACAGTTTTATATTTCTATGGAAGACGATTTGATGGTAAGATTTGGCTCTGAGAGAATACAAGGAATATTACAGGCAACTGGTATGAGCGATGAGATGGCTATTAGAAGTAAGATTTTTTCTAAATCTGTGGCGTCTGCTCAAAAAAGAGTTGAAGGTAATAATTTTGATATGCGTAAATCTGTCTTACAGTATGATGATGTTATGAATAATCAAAGAGAAATAATATATAAGAAAAGAAATGAAATATTGGATAATGATTCTATTCATGATATGGTTTTAGAGACTATGCATAATCATATTAGTGATGTTGTTTATACTCATTTGGAAAATGAAAAAGCATTACAAGAAAAAGATGTTATGGATATTATTAGTTATGTTAATAGTGATTTGTTAAAAAAAGATTTGGATTACAAAGATTATTTAATTTTTGATGCTGATCATTTGATTGATGAATTGTATGATAAGCTAAAAAGTGAGTATGAAAATAAAATTAAAGATGTTCCTACGCCAATTGTAGATGAGTTTGAAAAAGTTATTTGTCTTAATGTGATAGATAAATTTTGGATGGAACAAATCAATACTATGGCTCATTTAAAAGAAGGAATTATGTTAAGACAATATGCTCAAGATAATCCACTTCGTGCTTATACTGAAGAAGGTTTTGATTTGTTTGATAAAATGGTAGTTAATATTGATAAAAATATAACTTTATATTTAGTAAGAGCAGAAATTAGACAAAATATTGAGCGAAAAGAAGTAGTTAAAAATAAAGTTACTAATGATTCGGATACTTCTAAAGCTATAGGTACTACTAAGAAGACAGTGAAAATTGGCAGGAATCAGCCATGTCCTTGTGGAAGTGGAAAGAAGTATAAAAACTGTTGTGGTAAATAGACCGTAAAATAAGGGTTTGCGAGATTTTGAAAAATGAAAAAAATTGCAAAAAACCAAAATGTTTGTAAAATGTTTGTAATTTATAAAGAGATAACATTGGATTGTTACCTCTTTTGAATTTGCGACTATTAATTTAGTATTAGAAAAACAAGAAATATGGTATTATTAATGTAGGTAGGTGATAAATATGCCTGTACATTTTAATTCTTTTATAGCCGATGAAGAAGAGTCATTAAGAGAAAAATTATTTTCTGATATTGTAACTAAATATACAGAAACCGCAGATAACGTATTTGTTAATGATGATAAAACAAAAATACATATGACTTCATTCTTTAAGGATGAGTATTCAAATAAGGAAATAGGAAAAGTAGTAATTACTCTAATAGTAAGAACTGATAATATCGAATTGGTCGATGTAGATATTGTATTACTATCAAATCATAAAACTAAGTTATGCTTTGAAGAAAAGTTAGATCAATCCTCAGAAGCAAATGAGTATTATTTAGTATGTGATTTAAATGAAGAATACTATTTTGATATTGAAACAGTAAACAGATACATTATTCCTGCACAGGATATAGAAAAAAATAAGATAGGTGCCTATTTGTCTGCCTTTCCTTTTCAATTAGATGTTTTTGAAAATGAAGAAGAAATGAATAAAATTTTAGGATTAGGTGAAGAAGTTGACATACCATCCATTGGTAAAAAAGCGATTACTATGAGTCAAAAAATGATGTCTGATGGAAGAATTATGACAGGCGATGATGAACCATGTTCGTTTATTATTGGCAAAGTAATAAATTTTAAAGATGTTAAAGTAAATATTGCCGATAATTATGTTGAATTTAAAATAATATATTTAGATACTGGAGTTGGAAATATGCCAGTAGCTGTAAATAGTGAAAACTTTGATTTGAGTAAATTAAAAAAAGGTGCTTTAATTGGAATGATAGCTAATATTAAAGCGGACCTAGATGAAAAATAATATTGACCCTTTTTTTAAAATCATGGTATTATAAGTATGTACTTATGGAGGACATTCATATTTATCTATTATCTTGAACGGATGCAAACAATGTTTGTAATTTGTTTGTAAAATATCAGTTTTACATAGTAACAATAGTTCTATAAATAACATAAATACTAAATGTTACCGAACCCTCAAACCATTGAAATAACAGTAATAACACAAATATTATAAATAACATAAATACTTAATTTGAATGAGCTTGTGGTTCGGGAAAGAAGTATAAGAACTGTTGTGGAAGGTAGTAGGTTTTATAAGCGTTTGCAAGTGAGTGAAAATTAAAGAAAGCTAAAAAAGGGACATAAAAGTTAAAAATTTTTCTCATTTTGGAAATAACATAATAGATAATACTTATAATAATATGAATAAAGATAATAAGAAATTATACTGAGTTTATGCTTTTGATAATAAATGCAAAAACATTTAAAATCAAATGTTATTGAGTTTAACAATATATCGAGGTGAAATTATGAACAATGAATTTTTCACATTTAATGGGAAGCAATATGCTATATTTTTTGATAACTTAGTAGTTAAAATATTGAAAAAAGAAAATGATAAATTTCTATTATTATCAGATCAGGAGTTAAAAGAAATTAATAATGTTTTGAATAGTAAAAGTGGTTATCAGTATGATAGTGAGAAACTTCTTGAAATAATTAATTCCAATGGCAATTTGAAAAATAATAATTATTTATGTAATTTTTTGCAATGGTTAGAAAATTTAATTCCAGTTGATAGTAAAGAAAATTTTTATAATAATCTAAGAACATTAAAGACAAATCTTAATTTAGATATTGATTTTTCTAAACCAATTGATCAATCAAATTTAGGATATCAAGAGGCTGCTGGATATGATACAAAAGAAAATGAGTTGACTATGAATAAAGGGTCTATTTTAGAAACTTGGAGAATTGCTAATTTAACTCAAAATCCTACAGATTTTTTTTGGAAATCTTATTCGCAGTCATTGTTGCATGAATTAGCACATATGTCTTCTAGTAAATATGATTCGGAAACTGGTGTGGCATTGTGTGGGTTTGATAAATTTCCTCCTTCTAATGAAGATGATAAAAATAGAGGACTTACTGAAGGATTTACTGAAATAATTTCAATGGCTGGTGTACCGGGGACAGTTGAAATGGCATCTGGCTATTATATTGAAGCTTGTTTAGTTAATCAACTTATTCAAATTATAGGATTAGAAGCGTTTCTTAAATCATATTTTTCAAATTTAGGAACTGTGCTTTTGGAAAAAGAGTTATGTAAAATAATTAATGATCCAACTCAGTCTTTTCAATTATTTAGAAGTATAGAAATAAACTTTCAGATTAAAGATTTAAAAGGCAAGCAAAATATTTTAGGAAATATTCAATCAGTTTTATTGGATTATTTAAAAAAGAAGTGTGAGATGTTATTAGAAAAAGGTGGCATAGATGATGCTACTAGTATGTTGGCAATTTATGAACAGATGATGGTTACACCAGAAAAATTAAAAATGATGAATAAAAATCCAGATGATTATGATGGAATTATAGAAAGTATATCAAAATTTAAGAATTTGAAAGAACAATTTAATTATCAAGTTAGTAGCGAAAAAACTGAAAGTCCAGTTAGTATGTAAATTTTAGTATATTGAAAATAATGTAAATTAATTTGGAAAATGGTTTGATGACTGTGAGAAAAATAAGTCTTTGTGTTAAAAAAACTTACAAAAATTTTTAAAAAATAGTATAATATAATTGATTTAAGTTATTAAGCCAATTATCAATGTGTAGCAGAAATGCGTAAGTCCTATTGTATATAGACTTAGGCATTTTTATTATGTTTGACCGTTAAAGGTCAAACAAAAAACTACCGGCTATGCCGGTATGAATATAATAGCAGTAG
>CANQOV010000007.1 GCA_947625575.1 uncultured Bacilli bacterium
ATGTGGAGCCAGCCAGTAATATGCCCTTATAGGGCTACATAAAAACCACTAGTTGAACTAGTGGATTTTTATTTTGTTATGGAGGTATTATGTATAAAGTTAATGATTATGTAGTTTATAAAAAAGATGTCTGTTTGGTAAAAGAAATAAAAAGTAATAGAATAAATGATAGTTATTATTATGTTTTGATTCCTATTGATGATGATTCTCTTAAAATTAAAGTGCCAGTTGATAATAAAATGGGTTTTATTAGAGATATTATTAGTAAGAAAGAAACAGAAAAGTTAATAGAAAAGATTCCTTTTATTGATCCTTTAGCAAATATTGAAGATAAATATATTGAAAAAACATATAAAGATTTAATTTATAATGGAAAACAAGAAGATTTAGTTAAAATAATTAAGACTGCATATTTAAGAAATAAGGATAGGGAAAGTGCTAATAGAAAGTTAAGTGATAAAGATATTCACTATTTTGAACAAGCAGAAAGATATTTGTATAATGAAATAGCAATTTCATTGGGAGTAAGTTTTGAAAAAGCAAAGGAATATATTGTTGATAAAGTATCCAAATTAGTAAGCAATAAGTGATTTGTTTTTATTAATAATTGATTACTTTGTTTTTTGTTGATAAAATAATTATTGAAAGTATTAACATAGTTAATAGGTTATGGAACATAATAATAATTGAGGTTATATGGAGATAATTGAATATGATTTAAAATATTTAGATGATGTTAGAGCATTATTAACAGAACTTGAAGAATATATTGTATCTATAGATATTGATAAGTTAGATGTTGTTCACAAAGATTATTATGAAAAAATGGCTTTGGTGGATTTGGAAAAAATTAATAAAAGTAATGGCAAATGTTTTTTGGCTTTAGAAAAAGATAAAGTTGTTGGGTTAGTTATGGGGTGTATACCTTTGTATGATGAATTTGATTATTTGGATTATAAGTGTCCTAGACGTGGTGTTGTAAATGAATTAGTAGTTACAGAAAAAGCAAGAAGAAGTTGTGTGGGATTAAAACTTTTAAAGGCAATGGAAAATTATTTTATTAACAATGGTTGTGAATATGTGATTGTTGATGTTTTTGCTTATAATGATAAAGCAATTAATTTTTATAATAAGTGCGGATATCATACTAGGATGTATACAAATATAAAAAAGTTAGGTAGGTAATTATGAGAGAGTTAAAAATAAATGGAGTATATAAGCATTTTAAAGGAGATTATTATTTGGTAGTAGATGTAGCAATTAATTCTGAAACTTTGGAAAAATATGTTATCTATAGAAGTTTATATGGCAATGGTAGTCTTTGGATTAGGCCTATGGATATGTTTTTGGAAAAGGTTGATAAAGTTAAATATCCTAATGCTGTTCAAGAATATAGATTTGAATTACAAAATATAGATAGTGTTTCTAATAATAATTAAATTATATTGATTGCTATTATCTTTGGTTTTTTGTATAATATAGATAATTGGAGGAGCTTATGGATAATAATTTAGTTAATTTGTATAGTACTCAACTTGATAGATTAAATACTTTATGGAGGTTACTTTGAAATTGATAAAAAATCAGAAGAGCTTTCTTTACTAGAAGAAGAAACCCATAAAGAAGATTTTTGGAACGATGTTGATAAAGCTAATAATATTTTTAAAAAAATATCTTCATTAAAAGATTTAGTTAGTGAATTAAAAGATTTAAAAAATAAAATTACATCTAATATTGAAATATTAAATGATTTAGTTGCTGATCAAGAAATTATTGATCTTTTAACTGAAGAGATTAATACTATTACTAAAAAAATAGATAGTTTAGAAATAAAAACTTTGTTTAATAATAAATATGATAGTGGTAATTGTATTGTTGATATTCATAGTGGTGCTGGTGGAGAAGATGCTTGTGATTGGGCTTTAATGCTTTTTCGTATGTATACGAGATTTTTTGATAAAAAAGGTTATAAATATGATGTTATTGATTATTTAGATGGTGACGGTGCAGGAATTAAAAGAGCTTCAATTATGGTATATGGAGAATATGCTTATGGATATTTAAAAGGAGAAAGTGGTGTTCATCGTTTAGTTAGATTATCGCCTTTTGATTCTAATAACAAAAGACATACTTCCTTCGCTTCTATTTCAGTTAGTCCTATTTTGGATGATGTTAGTGATGTTGTAATACGTGATGAAGATATAAAAATAGATGTTTATAGATCAAGTGGTGCTGGTGGACAATCAGTTAACACTGCCGATAGTGCTGTTAGAATCACATATTTGCCTTCAAAAATTGTTGTGACATGTCAAAATGAGAGAAGTCAGTTACAAAATAAAGAAAAGGCAATGGAAATTTTGAAAAGTAAATTAAAGATGATTGAGATAGAAAAACAAGAAGAAGAATTAAATAAAATAAAGGGTGTCAGTAAAAATATTGAATTTGGATCACAGATTAGAAGTTATGTATTACATCCTTACTCAATGGTTAAAGATCATCGAACTAATGTGGAAGAGAGTAATGTCAACAAAGTTTTAGATGGGGATTTGGATTTGTTTATAGAATCTTATCTTAGGATGGTGAAATAATGGATCAAGTTAGAATTTTAAAAGAAGTTATGAAAAAACATCGTTTTACTAGATATTCACAGTTGCTTTTGGGACTATTTATTTCTGCTCTTGCTTTTAATTTGTTTTTATTGCCTTTTGATATCGTTAGTGGAGGGGTAAATGGTATTAGTATAATTATTACTAATTTTGTAAGAATAAATCCTGCTTCGTTTATTATGGTTGCGTCTATTGTTTTATTAATTATTAGTTATTTTGTACTTGGTTGGGAAGCTACTAAAAATTCAATTTTAGGATCAATATTGTTTCCTTTATTTGTACAGTTAACTTCTTATATTGCTGGGTTTATTCATTTTTCTACGAATGATATATTGCTTATTTCTATAATTGGGGGAGTTATGTATGGATTTGGAGCAGGACTTGTATATAAGGCAGGTTTTACAACCGGAGGAACAGATATTATTATTCAGATACTTAAAAAATATGCAAAAATTTCTTTTGGAAATGCAATTCTTGCTATTGATGGAAGTATTGTTTTAGCAGGTGCTTTTGTCTTTGGATTTACTAGAGCTATGTATGGTATTGTTGTTTTGTATTTAGTAAGTTTATTAACTGATAAAGTTGTTATGGGAATATCTAATTCTAAAGCTTTCTATATTATTACTAATAAATATGATTTAATTTCAGATTTTATTATTGAAGAACTTGGACATAGTGTTACAGTTATAGATGCAGTTGGTGCTTATTCTAATACTAAAAATAAAGTTTTATTTACAGTTATTCCAACAAGAGAGTATTTTAAATTGAAAGAGGGCATTGAACTTATCGATAGTGGGGCATTTTTTACAGTTGTTGATGCTTATGAAGTAATGGGTGGAGAATAATGAAAAAGTTACTTTTTTCTAAAACTTTTAAAGATTATGCTATTTATACTTTTGCACTTTTTTTATCAAGTTGTTTTTATAATTTGTTTCTTAGAAGTTTAAATATTGTTACTGGTGGAGTAAATGGAATTGCTATTATTTTAGAAAATGTTACTAAGGTAGATAATTATGTTTTACAATTTGTTTTAAACTTTTTGTTTTTATTATTAAGTTTTACTTTTATGAAAAAACAGGGAGTTATAGGTGTTTTATATTTAACGATAGTTTATCCATTGTTTGTTTATCTTACAGGAATACTTACTACAATTTTAGTTATTAGTAAAGAAGAAATGCTCTTATATTCTTTTTTGGCAGGAATAGGTGTTGGTGTTTCTAATGGACTTATCTATAAATCTGGTTTTACAACTGGAGGAGTTGGGGTGTTAGCTTTTCTTTTGGCTAAAAAGATGAAAGCAAGTGTCAGTTTGATAAATGCAATTTTAAATGCAGTTATTGTGTTTGCTTCAGTTTTTGTTTTTGGATTTGAAGAGATGTTTTATGCTTTAATAGTTATTTATGTTAGTAAAGTAGTTAGTGATAAATTATTTTTAGGTATTTCGAATAATAAAGTTTTTTATGTTATGAGTTCTAAGTATGAAGATATATTAAATTTATTGTTAGATATTGGTCATGATGCTACTATTTATGATGTTAAAGATAAAAATAAGAAAATTAAATCAAAGATGATTATGTGTGTTGTACCTACTAAAGAATATTTTGTTGTTAAACAGTTTATAGAAGATATGGATCCTAATGCATTTGTGTTTATTTCTGATAATTATGAAGTTTCGTATCAAGATGTTTCGATAAATTTTAATAAAGATTAAATTTTTGTAGAATTTTAATCTTTTTTTTGCTATACTCTTAATAGAAGGATATGACGGTTATGAAATTTATTAAAAATAATTATTTATTTATTATAATGGCGGTTGTTATTTTTAATGTTATTGCTATTGGTATATCTTTGGCTTATTTTACTAATAGAACAGAAGAAAAGTTAAATGTGTTTACTGTTGGTAATGTTAATATTAATGTTAGAGAAGATAATTTTGATAAAGAAAGTGCTAAAACAGTTACTCCTAATGAAGAGATAGATAAAGATCCTTATGTAGTTAATGTTGGGAGTAATAGTGCTTATGTGTTTATGATGATTGAGGTACCAAGAAAAAATGTTATTATAGTAGATACGGATAATGTTACATTAAAAAAACGTAGTTATGTTGATTTGTTTACTTATAATGTTAATTCTTCTTGGCAGTTGATATCTAGTGATGTTAGTGATGAAAGTAGTATATATGTTTATGCTTATATGAAAGGTGTTTTACAACCTGATGATAGAACAGATGCTATTTTTGATAAAGTTAAATTTGCTAATGTGTTAGAAGGGGAGATTTCTTCTAATGACAGTTTTAATGTTGTTGTAAGTGGGTATGCTGTTCAAAGTGATTCTTTGGAAGTTAAAGGAAGCACAGATTTAGAAAAAATGACTTATATATATACTAATTATTTAAAGTAGGTGATTTTAGTGCGTAAGTTTAAAGTTAATTCTTATTATTTAAAGTTAGTATCTTTTGCTTTAGGGATTGTGGCAGTTGCTATTTTATCTTTTAGTGCTACATATGCATATTTGACCAGTAAAGATGTAGTTAATAATAACTTTGGGGTTGGAGAAAATACTGTTGAAATTGAAGAAGAGTTTGAGCCTCCTCATAAAGTTACTCCGGGTGCTACTATTAAAAAAAGACCAAGTATTAAAAATACTGGTAATGAAGATGTCTATGTTAGAGTGAGAATTCTGTTTTCTGATGATAAAGTAAAAGAAATAATTGATGATTTGGAAATTAATTCTAGTTTTGTCTTAAATGACGGTTGGTATTATTATAACAAAGTGTTAAAAACAAATAGTTCTACACCTGATATATTTCAAGATATCAAAGTTAAATCTAATATAAGTCAAGAGGCTATATTTGATTTTGACGTTATTATATATGCTGAATCTGTTAATAGCTCTAAATATAGTAGTTATCAAGATGCATTTGGTTTATAGGAGGCGTTATGAAGAAGAAAAAGGTTTTGTATGTTGTTTTAGCTTTATTACTTATTGCTTCTATATCTATCATGTTTGCAGTCAGTTATGCATTTTTTACTTCTAATGATAGAGTGGATAATACATTTGTTATGGGTGAAGTAAAAATAAGCTTAGATGAGCCTAGTTGGGATTTGGAAGATAAGGGTAGAGATTTAATCCCTGGTACTTGTTTAAATAAAGACCCTTATATTACTGAATTAGAGGGAGAGTCTTATGCTAGAATTATTGTTCAATTTATAGATAGCGATACTAAAGAACTTATTACTGATAAAGAAAGATTAAATGCTATTAGATCTGTTATTTATTATGATAAATCTTATGATGTTAATAGAGATTTAGTTACAACTAATTTAATTGAAGGATCATCATATTCTAATAATACTTTAAAAGAAATGGTTAATGATACTTTAATTATTCCATTTTATAATTATGAAATGTTTATTTTAGATGAAAGTCGTAGTCATGACGGTTATTTTGTTTTTAATTGTCAGGATAAACTTAATAAAGGAGATCGGGCTGTTTTATTTACAAATATAGTTATTCCTACAGATTATGTTAATAGTGATGTGGATCTTTTAGGAAAATTTGAGATTAAAATCTTTGCAGAAGCTATTCAAACTTTTGGATTTGTTAATAGAGATGCTGCCTTCCTTGAATTAGATAAGGGGGTTAAGTAATGAAAAAATTAAAATTAAAACAAGGGTTTGTTTGGTTTGGTTTTGCATTAATTATTTTTGCATTTGTATTTGGAGTTAGTTATGCTCTTATTGAAGTTGCTAATAGTACAATCAGTAATATTAATACTAAAAGTTTAAAAGTTAGTATTGTTGAAGATTATGAAGAGCCAGAAGAAGTTTTACCTAGTAGTATAATTACTAAAGTAGTTGATGCTAAAAATACTGGAGAAATTGAAGTTTTTGTTAGAGCTAAAGTTACTAAAGTATGGGGAGATAAAGATGATTCGGGATCTATAGTGGTTGATCCAAGTTTGGAAACTGATAATATCGTTGTTTACTATAACAATACTTATTGGGTTGATGGAAAAGATGGTTATTTTTATTACAAAGGTATTTTAAAACCAAATCAAATTACAAAAGAGCCATTACTTACTGATTTTTCTATTGCTTCTTCAACTGATAATAGATATCAAGGTAAAGCTGCAGATATAATTGTAGAATTAGAAGCTATTCAAACTACTGGTGGTGCAGTTGGTGATTTATGGGGAAAGACTTATGAATTTTTAGAAGTAGAAGAGCCTAAAACTAAAGATTATGGTAAGACTGTTGTAACATATTTATCACCTTCTAAACAGTTTGATATTAGAACTAATCCAATTGATTTATTTGTAAATTTTAAAGATTTAGAGCCCGGTGTTAGTAGAAGTCAAATTGTTACTTTAAAAAATGATTATAAAAGAGCACAAGGTTTTGGGTTAAAAGCTGAAGTTACTAAACAAGATGAAAGTTATGATGAAGAACTTATTTATGATTTAATAGATAAATATGTTAATATTGAAATATATGATGGAGATAGTCTTTTATATAATGGACCTATTTGGGGTAATTTAGATGATAACTCTAATAATATGAGAGATTATATTGATCTTGGTACTGTTCCTAGTAATAATTCTAAAGATTTATTGATAAAGTTATCTGTTAGTAAAGATATGGGTAATGAATATCAAAATTTGTTAGCTTATATTAAATGGACATTTAAAACTGTTTATACTGATCCTACACTTTTGGTACATCATTATTTATATGGTACTAGTTATAGATTAGCAAATGATGAACATCATAATGGAACATATGGTTGGACTTATGAAACTACACCAAATGCTAAATTGTTAGAAAAATATGAACTTGTAGGTATGCCAGATAATGCTAGTGGTGTCTATGATGATGAAGAAATAGAAATTACTTATTATTATAGAATTATTGAGCCAGAATATGAAAAACCTTCAATTGTTAAAGACGGTACAGAATTTATTGCAGTTGATGATAGAAGTGAATTAGTTTATGTTGAAGGACAAGATGTTTTAGAAAAGTTTGCTATTAGTGAAAAGATTACTTATAGTATTACAATAAATGAATATAGGGGTAATGCAAAAATTACAATTACTGATAAATTGCCTCAAAAGATAACTGGACAGTCTATTCTTGATGGTGGTGTTTATGATGAGAAGAGCAACACTATTACTTGGGTTGAAGATGTATTCGTAGATACTTATGCAAATAATGGTCCAATTACGTTAACTTTTGTTAAAAATGTTAAGTTGTATTATAAAAGATATGTTAGAAATATGACTGATATTGCTACTGGAGATATAAAATTTGATAATGGAAGCGATGTTCCAGAAGTTAATGATACACATACTACAGTAGTGGATATAGATTCATTGGTATTAGTACATCATTATTTAGAAAATACTACTACTAGTGTATTTGATGATGAATTGTTAAGAGGAATAGTGGGAGATCCATATGAAACTTTTGCAAAAGAATCTTATAAATATGAAGTTGTAGGAATACCAGATAATGCTAGTGGAGAATTTTTAGATGATGATATAGTGGTTATATACTATTATAGATTAAGAGAGCCTATAGAAGAAAATGAAGTTAGTAAAATTGGACTTGATGTGTTAAAACATTTTGATGATACTTTTGAATATACAGTAGCTTATAATTTAAAAATATCTCATTATAAAGGGTTGGTTACTATCAAACTTGTTGATTATTTACCATATGCAATAGATTATGAGGCTTCTAATTTAGATGACGGTATTTATGATGATGAGAAAAAAACTATTACTTGGACATATGAGATAGATGTTGATTCTCTTGAGGCAGATTATACTCAATATATACAAAAAAATATTATAGTTAAATTTTTAGATATTGATTATACAAAAGATATTGTCAATAAAGTAAAAAGTACTTTAAAATATAATGATAAAGAAATAACAGATGATGATGAAGTTGTTACAGATATAGATTTAAATGCTAGAATTATAGTTAATCATTATTATAAAGATACAACTAATAAATTAACAGATTCATTGGAATATAGTGTTAAAATTGGTGATAAATATAAAACAAGTTATTCTAAAGAAGTTGAAAAAAAAGGCTATAGATTAGTTAGTGTTGTAGGAATTGAAAAAGGTATTGCTGATAAAGAAGAAATAGTAGTAAATTACTATTATGAAAAAGTAGAAAATCCTTATACGGGTGATCAAATTACTATGTATGTTGTTTCTTTTGTAATAGCGGTAGTTGTACTTATTGCAGTTTGTTTAACATTTACTTATCTTAATAAAGGAACTTTATTAAATATTAAAAATAAACATAATAATATTAGATAATTAGTCAGGAGTTATCTTGACTTTTTATTTTGTGAAAATAATGTGAATTATGTAGAAATTTGTCTAGCGATATGATATAATTTTAATATATAATGAGGTGTTATGTATGGAAATGGTCAGAATGAAAAACGTATATAAAACTTATCCTAATGGGGTTGGGGCTATATACGATTTGAATTTAGTTATAGAAAAAGGAGAGTTTGTCTTTATAATTGGAGGAAGTGGATCTGGAAAAAGTACTTTGATTAAAATGCTTTATAGAGAAGAAAAACCTTCTAGAGGAGAAATTATTCTTGGGGGTGTTACTGTAAATAAACTTCGTAATTCTAAAGTATATAAATTGCGTAGAAAAATAGGAGTTGTCTTTCAAGATTATAAACTGTTACCAAAACTTACAGTATATGAAAACGTGGCTTTTGCTTTGGAAGTTACGGGAGCAGATAGTAAAACAATAAGAAAACGAGTTATCGATGTTTTAACAAAAGTTGGTTTAAGACATAAAGCTAATACTTATCCTGATAAATTATCTGGTGGAGAACAACAAAGAGTGGCTATTGCAAGAGCTATTGTCAATGATCCAAAAATATTGATTTGTGATGAGCCTACGGGTAATTTGGATGCTACTATAAGTATGGAAATTATGAAATGTTTAGTAGATATTAATAAAGAACTTGGTACAACAGTATTAATGGTTACACATGATATAGATATTGTTAAGTCAATGAAAAAAAGAGTTCTTTTATTGAAAGAGGGTAGATTAGTAAAAGACTATCCAGAAGGGAAGTTTAAAAATGAAACTATTTAGAGCATTTTTTAGAAGTATTAGAGACGCATTTAAGAGTGTTGTTAGAAATTTTAGTTTGTCTTTAGCATCTATTTCTTGTATTACAATTACTTTAATTATAATTGCGTCTGCTATACTAATTTCGTTTAATGTAAAGAATTTTACTACTGAAATTGAAAATGATGTAACAATTGTAGTGTTTTTAGATTATGATGTTGTAGAAGAAGATAGAATAAACTTTGAAAATGAAATTAAAAAATTAGATAATATAGATTCTTATACTTTTAAATCTAAAAGTGAAGTTACTCAAGAAATGATAGATGAATATGATACTTTTGGGGAAATACTTAGTAGTTGGGAAGAAAATGAAAATCCATTAAAAGATACATATAATATAAAAGTTTTAGATGTTAACAAAATTGGAGAAACAGCTTCTTTAATTAAAAAAATAGATAGAGTTAGTCTTGTTCAATATGGAGAAGGATTAGTAGAACAACTTTTACAAGTTTTTGGTGCTGTACAAAATATTACTATAATAGCGGCAGTTAGTCTTATATTAGTAACAGTATTTTTGATTATTAATACAATTAAACTTACAATATTTTCTAGAAAAAGAGAAATATCTATTATGAGATTAGTTGGGGCTAGTAATAGTAGAATTAAGTTTCCATTTGTTATTGAGGGTATTATACTTGGAATAATTGGATCTATTATTCCTATAGTGTTTACTATTTGGGGATATGGATCTTTATATACACATTTTGGTGGACAGTTATTTTCTCCAATTATTAAATTAGTTAAACCAATGCCTTTTGCAATGTATACTTCTGCTATATTGTTAATAACTGGTGTTATAGTAGGTATGATTGGTAGTGCAAGAGCTGTTAGGAGGTATATAAAGATATAATGAAAAAGTTAATAGTTTTCTTTGCTATTTTATGTTTTTTTGGGTGTTTTAATGTATCTGCTAGAACTATTAAAGATTTAGAAAAAGAATTACAAGATTTAAAAAATGAACAAAAAGAAGCAGAAAAACAGAGTGAGGAGATACAACAACAAATAGATGCTAATAATGCTAAAATTAAACAAATAACTGTAGATATTGCTAATGCTACTACAGAACAAGAAAATTTAGAAAGTGATATAGTTACTTTAGAAGATAAAATAGATGTTAAAAATGAACAGATAAAAGAGTTATTGTCTTTTTATCAAGTTTCTAATAGTGAAAATTTCTATTTGAAATATTTATTTGGATCTGATAGTTTTACTGACTTTATATATCGTTTTTCTGTTATTGAACAGTTAAGTAAAAAAAGTGATGAATTAGTAGATGAAATGAATCAATTAATAAAAGAAAATAAAGAAAAGATAGAACAATTGGATAAAAAGAAAGAAGAGTTAAGAAAACTTAATCAAGAAGTGTTAGCTATTGTTAGTAAATTAGGAAGTAAGAAAACAACATATATAGAAGAAGCAGAAAGTTATGATGATCAAATTTCTACTTTAACAAAAAGAATTGATGATTATAAAAAATATTGTGATGATGATGAAGATTTGTCTAAATGTTATGGTGATGTTCCAGTAGAGTTTAGTGGTTTTAGTAAACCATTAAAAAGTGGATGCGTTACAGATGAATTTGGTATGAGATATCATCCGACACAACATTATTGGAAATTACATACAGGTATTGATTTAGGTGGTAATAGAGAGGGTACACCGGTTTATGCTCCAGCAGCAGGTAGAGTTGTTAAAAAATCATTGAAAAATTCTTGTGGTGGAAATATGTTATATATTAACCATATTATAAATGGAAAATATTATACTACACAATATATGCACCTTTTAAAATTTAATGTTAAGGTTGGAGATGTTGTTGAACGTGGAGATGTTATTGCTTATGTTGGTGGAGGAACTACTACATATGATTCTTGTTCAACAGGAGCTCATTTACATTTTACAGTAGCAACAGGACATTATTATGGAACGGGTGCTAATAGTTATACTAGTTATTCTAAATATTTAGATAAATTAATAAATCCAAGAGAAGTATTAACTTTCCCTAATTATGGATATTGTTGGTAAAAAGAAACTTATGTTTCTTTTTTATGGGAATAATGTTTTAAAACAAGTAAAAATGTGTTATTATATAAATAAAGAATAACACATTTTTTGTTATGTCAAAATGGAGGATAATTATGGAAAATAAAAAAATAGTCTGGGGGGGGGGCAACTAGAAAAAATATAATCCTAATCGGAGGATTAGTATTAACTTTGTTATTAGTAGGAACAAGTTATGCTCTTTTTAGAGCAAACTTATTAGGAAGTAAAATTAATAGTGTTGGAACAGAAAGATTTGAATTACACTTTAAAGAAGGTAATGAACTAAATGTAGTAAATATGTATAAAAGTGATGAAGAAGCAATAAAAGAAGTTCCATACTTTGAATTTACTATTGAAGGCAAATATCAAAAAGGAAGTAGTTTGGATTATACAATATATTTAGAAGAGATATCAAAAGATAAAGATATAACTTTGGAATCTGTTAAATTAAATTTAAAAAAGATAGTAAATAATAAAGAACAAGAAGTATTAAAAACAACAAAAATAAGTGAATTAGAAAAATATAAAGAAACAGATAATAAATACTCACTATATAGTGATACTATGACATTTTCCAAAGTATATTCTAATCCAAAAGACACATATAGATTAAGAAGTTGGATAAATGAACAAAATATAGATTTAGGTAATCTTGGAGAAATAGACGGACCAATAGTAATCGAACCAAAGAGTTATAAATTTAGAATAAATGTTGAAGCAGGTAATATTGAAGAACAAAATGTCAATGCACCAATATTGTTAGATAATATGATACCAGTAATCTATGATGAAGAAAAAGAAAGTTGGATTAAAACAACTACAGATAATTGGTACAATTATGATAAGAAACAATGGGCAAATGCCATAACAATAGATAACACAAAAGCTTATGATTTATCTAAAAATAAAAACCATGTACCAATAACAGGGCCAACAAAAGTATCAAATGGTTTAAAGTTTGATGGGAAAGATGATTATATTGATATTGGCTTTGCAAATAAAGAATTTACAAATGGTTTTACAATGAATACAAAATTTATCTTCACTGAGCAGCCTGTGAATAGTAGCAATTTGTTTTCTAATATAGAAGCTGGAGGATCATTGATTTATGTTGTAGATAATACAATTAAAGTTGATGTACATGATGGAACAGGTTATATAAATATTGGTGTTACAGGGCCAATAGAATTAAATAAAGAATATGAAGTAATAGTGACCTTTGATAATACTGATGGAAATTTTTATTTAAATGGAAAATTAATAGGGAGTCATCATTGGGACACACCAACTAAAATGAAAATTTCTTCTGCACCATTTACAATTGGTGCTGAGCCTGATGCAAAAGGAGGGCATAATTTTTACGCCAATGCTATAATCCAAGAAGCAAGGCTATATGAAAGAGCCTTATCACTAGAAGAAGTAACAAAATTATATAATAATGAAGAGGTAAGTGATAAGGGATTACTATCATATTATAACTTTGTAGATGAATTTAAACCCGGACAAGAAATAGATATGAAAATGATAAATACTATGTGGGTATGGATACCAAGATATAAATATAGAATATTTAATGCCAATTTAACTGGTGGAGAAACAGCTAATGAACAAGAAATAGAAATAACTTTTGAAAAAGGGAAAGAAACAACAGGAACAGTGAAATGTGTTGACAGCATTAATAAAAATGACGGAACAAGCGAAACTTGTGATGACAAATTTAATAATGGCATTAAAAATGGTGTAAGCACTTATACCCATCCAGCATTTACTTTTGGTGGAGAAGAGTTAACAGGATTTTGGTATGGTAAATTTGAAGACGGAATAGAATCATCACAATTTGTTATAAAACCTGATGTAGCACCAAATAATACTCAGGATATATCTACAAGGTTTCAAAAGATAAGAGAAATGGAATTGCAAAACAATATTTATGGTTTCCTAAGTAATGCAACAGCTTATACTGATACAGGAGACTTAACTGGGGATAATAATAACTTTGATACTCATTTAACTAAAAATATTGAGTGGGGTGCAGTAGCCTATTTAACACACTCAAAATATGGAAGATGTAATAATGGGGCTTGTTCAGAAGTATATGCAAATAACACTAAAGCTTATACAGGAAGAAGTAGTGGCATTGTTAGCTCTGAAACAACTTCTTCATATGGCTCATATTCCTATGATGATTATATAGTAAATGAAAGTAATGTTAAAACATCAAAAGTTATTGGTAAGGGAACTGGAGCAAGTACCACAGGAAATATCTATGGAATATATGATATGTCTGGAGGATTATATGAAAACACAATGGGAATAATGATACCGGCAGATAACAGTTTTGAAACAGTAACGAAATTTAAAAGTAATCTTAATAAAAAATATTATGATTCCTATAGCTGGGGAACAACAGTTGATGATGTAACATCTTATAAAAGAGGAAAACTTGGAGATGCAACAAAAGAAATAATAAAAAGACTTGATAATTCTAATAAAAATGGTTGGTATGGTGGCAAATCAAGTTTTGTAACCACTGCAAGTTGGAATCGTCCATTTTTTATTCGTAGTAAGACTAGTAATAGTACTGCTAATGGAGTACTTTCTTTTGCTAGTAATGGAAATAGTGTATGGGAAGAAGGCTCGTTTAGATCTGCTTTAGTAATCTATTAGCATATGTTTTAAAAAAAACATATGTTTTTTCTTGACTTTTTGGGGTTATATGTGATAGATTATATGTGACACAAAGATGTGTTTTTATTTTGGTTTTATTCATATAATTAAAGAGGTGGATTATGAAGTTTTTTAAAAATGTTTATCAAGAGATGAAAAAGGTTAAATGGCCTGATAGAAAGTATATGGTTAAGTATTCTATTGCTACTTTGTCTGTTATTATTTTCTTTTCTTTATATTTCTTTGTGATTGAACTTATTATGAGTGCTTTGAAAGTTGGTGTTAGATAATGGATAAGAAGTGGTATGTTGTTAATACTTATTCTGGGCATGAGAAAAAAGTTCAAGAGAAATTGATGATGCGTACTGAATCTATGGGTATGCAAGATTATATTTTCCGTGTTATTGTTCCGGAGGCTAAAGAAGTTGAGGTTAAAGACGGCGTAAAAAAAGAAAAGATTAAAAAGTTATTTCCCGGATATGTTTTAGTGGAAATGATTATGACTGATGAAGCTTGGTTTATTGTACGTAATACTCCGGGTGTTACAGGTTTTATTGGCTCTAGTGGTAAGGGTGCTAAACCTACACCATTACAACCTTATGAAGTTGATAAGATATTAAATAGTATGGGTATGTCTAGATTGGAAGTTTCTACTGATTTAGCTGTTGGTGAATTGGTTAAGGTTGTTTCTGGACCTTTTGCGGGTATGGAAGGCAAGATAGAAAGTTTAGATTTAGAAAATAGTATTGTTTATGTTTTATTAGATTTATTTGGACAAGAAACTTCAGTAGAAGTAGAATTGTCACAAATTGAAAAAACTGCATAATTTTGCTTGCAATTTTTATGAATAAATGTTATTATTTAGTCGCTATGTATTTTTTGTACATATATTAAGTGGGAGGTGCGGATACAACAAACTGTTATGACCACTCGCGAGAAATTTTAAATTGGAGGTGTTTTTCGTGGCAAAAAAAGAAGTTGTAAAAGTAGTTAAGTTACAAATTGCTGCAGGTAAAGCTACACCAGCTCCACCAGTAGGAACTGTTTTAGGACCAGCAGGAATTAATTTAGGAGAGTTCTGTACAAAGTATAATGAAGCTACAAGAGATAAAATGGGAGATATTTTACCTGTTGAAATCTCTATTTATGAAGATCGTTCATTTGATTTTGTAATTAAGACTCCACCATCACCTTTTTTAATTAAAAAGTATGCTAAAATAGATAAGGCTTCTGGTAAGGGAGCTAATCAAATTGTTGCAACTTTAACAAAGGAACAAGTAAAGGAAATTGCTGAAATTAAGTTGCCAGATTTAAATGCTTATGATGTTGAACACGCAATGAGTATCATTGAAGGTACTGCAAGAAACATGGGTGTTGCTGTAAAAGGTGTTAATGATAAGGAACTTGAAGAACAAGGTAAAGCTGCTATGCTTGAAGAAAAGGAAATGGCTGAAAGAGCACAAGAACTTGAAGCTATGGAAGCTGAAGTTAAAGAACATGCTACTGTTGAAGTTCCAGATTCAACTGATGAAGTAAAAAAAGAAGATAACGAAGAAAAAGAAGAAGAATAATAATTAATATACATAGGGTTACCTATGTGGGAGGTATATAATCCGCAAATACCACATAAGGAGGAATTAGATATGAAAAGAGGAAAAAATTATAAGACTCTAGTTGCTAAAGTAGAAAAAGGCAAACTATATTCTAAAGAAGAAGCTGTTAAACTTGTAAGAGAACTTTCTAGTTGCAAGTTTGATGCTACTGTTGATATTGCTATGAATCTTAATTTAGATGTTAAAAAAGCAGATCAACAATTAAGAGGAGCTTTACAGTTACCACATGGTACTGGTAAAAGTGTTAGAGTTTTAGTTATAGCTAAAGGTGAATATGCTACACTTGCTAAAAATGCTGGTGCTGACTATGTTGGAGAAGTTGAATTATTAGAAAAAATGCAAAAAGAAAATTGGTTTGATTTTGATGTAATGATTGCTACTCCTGATATGATGCCTGTTTTAGGTAAGTATGGTAAGTTATTAGGACCAAAAGGTTTAATGCCAAATCCTAAAACTGGTACTGTAACAACTGCAGTTGATAAAGCAGTTATGGAAGCTAAAGCTGGTAGAGTTGAGTATCGTACTGATAGTTATGGTAATGTTCACGGTGTTATTGGTAAAGTTTCATTTAGTGAAAGTGATTTATTAGATAATTTAAATGCTTTTGTTAAGACAATAATTAAATTAAGACCAACTTCAGTTAAGGGTACTTATATTAAATCAGTTGCAATTTCTGCAACTATGGGTCCATCTGTTAAAATAGATCAAAATAGTTTTGACAATTAATAAAAATTTAGTTATAATATTTAGTGATTTAGGTGCCAAAGACAGTAGGTGTTAAAGTAAATCCTACCGAGGGACTATACTATTGATAGTTAGGAGTCTTTGGATTGGGCTCCTTTTTTAGGCACTTATATATATTTATAAGGAGGGTGTGTATGCCAAGTAAAAAAGTTTTGGATGAGAAGAAGAATATTGTTTCTGAAATTAAGTCTAAAGTTCAAAACTCTAAGAGTATTGTTTTGTTTGACTATCGTGGTTTAACTGATAATGCTTGTAAGAATTTAAGAGTTAAGTTAAGAGATATTTCTTCAGATTACAAAGTTTATAAGAACACTTTGCTTAAACTTGCTTTCCATGATTTAGATATGGATTTAGATCAATATTTGGAAGGTCCTACTGCGATAGCATTTTCACAAGATGATGTTGGAGCAGTTAAGATTTTATCAGATGTTGCTCGTGATAATGAAGCTTTAGTTTTAAAAGCTGGTGTTATTGAGGGTGAAGTCGCTGATAAGACTAAGCTTTCATATTTTGCAAGTATCCCATCAAGAGAAGGATTATATACTATGCTTGCTGGTGGTATGATACAAATTGCAAAAGATTTATCTATTGCTCTTAATTTATATGCAGAGCAAAAACAAAATTAAAATAAGGAAATAGGAGGAATTTAAAATGGCTAAGTTAAATAAAGAAGAATTTATTAGTTCATTAAAAGAAATGACATTATTAGAAATTAAAGAATTAGTTGACGCAATGAAGGAGGAATTTGGTGTTGATCCAAGTGCTGTAGCAGTAAGTGCTGCTCCAGTTGCTCAAGCTGAAGAAGGACCATCTACTTTAACAGTTGTTTTAACAAACGCTGGTGCTGCTAAGATTAATGTAATTAAGATTATTCGTGATGTTACTGGTCTTGGTCTTAAAGACGCTAAAGATTTAGCAGATAATGGTGGTAATATTAAAGAGAACATTTCTAGTGATGAAGCTAATGAACTAAAAGCTAAATTAGAAGAAGCTGGAGCTACAGTTGAATTAAAATAGTTTAAATTTAGTTTAAAAGCCATGCTATTTATATATATAGCATTTGGCTTTTTGTGTTATGAAGGAGATAAAATATGAATCATTATTTTACCAATTCTGATATTCCAAGTAATTTAAAAAAAATAGATATTTATATAAATAATAAAAGTTTTGTTTTTAATACTGATAATGGTGTTTTTTCTAAAAATAATCTTGATTTTGGTAGTAGAACACTACTTGATGTTTTATTAAACATGAATATATATGGTAATGTATTGGATATCGGGTGTGGTTATGGTGTTATTGGTATTATTTTATCTTCTTTTTTTGATAATTTAAGTGTTGATATGGCTGATGTTAACAAAAGAGCTATTCATTTATGCAATATGAATATTAAAGAGAATAATGTTTTTGGATGTAATGCTTTTGTTAGTGATGTCTATGATGAAGTTAATCATAAATATGATTTTATTGTTACTAATCCACCTATTAGAGCGGGAAAGAAAGTTTTGTATGATTTTTTGTTTAAGGCTAAAAATTATTTAGTTACTGGTGGACAATTAATTTTTGTTATTAATAAGGATCAGGGTGCTAAAAGTGTGATAAAAGATTTAAGTTTAGTTGGTAATGTTTCGATTCTTAAAAAAAATAAAGGTTTTTTTGTAATAAATTGCATTTTTGATTGACATGTTGTTTATTTTATGTTAATAATATAAGTTGGTAATGTGTCTTTTTGACGCATATATTCGTTTAAAATTTTGAAAGTAGGGGTGAATAGCGTGGCATACAAATTAGTTAGTTGTGGTGACCATCGTAAAAGAAGAAACTTCTCAAAAATCAAAAATACATTTGCGTTGACTGATTTATTGGAAGTTCAAAAAAAATCATATCAGTGGTTTATTGAAAAAGGTATTAAAGAAGTATTTGAAGATTTATTCCCCGTAGAGAATTTTGCTGGTACATTATCTTTGGAATTTGGTGATTATCATTTTGATGAGCCTAGATATTCTATTAAGGAGTGCAAGGAAAGATATGCAACTTATGCTGCTCCATTAAAAGTAGATGTTAGATTATTTAATAATGAAACTGGTGAAGTTAAGGAACAAGAGATATTTTTAGGAGATATGCCTTTGATGACAGAGTCTGGTACTTTTGTTATTAATGGTGCAGAAAGAGTTATTGTATCTCAATTGGTACGTAGTCCTAGCGTTTATTTTAATCGTGAACAAGATAAAAATGGTAGGCTTTTAATCACGTCTCAAATTATTCCTACTCGTGGTACTTGGTTAGAGTTTGAATCTGATGCTAGAGATATTCTATATGTTAGAATAGATCGTACAAGAAAAGTTGCTCTTACTACAATGCTTCGTGCTTTTGGATTAAGTAGTGATGATGATATTATTAAATTATTTGGAAAAAGTGATTATATTGAGTATACAATTGCTAAAGATTCTACTAGAAATACAGATGAAGCTTTAATTGAAATTTATGAAAAGTTAAGACCTGGAGAGCCTGCTACTTTAGATAGTTCTAAAAATCAAATTATTACTAGATTTTTTGATGAATTTAGGTATGATTTAGCTAAAGTAGGTAGATATAAATTTAATAATAAACTTAATGTTACAGAACGTTTATTAGGACAAGTTTTAGCAGAAGATATTAAAGTTGATGGACAAGTTGTAGTTAGTAAAGATACTACTATTACTAAAGATGTTTTAGAGACTTTAAAACCTATATTTGAAAATGGATATGGTGTTATTGAGGCTAAAATTAATCAAGAGTTAGATACTTATGGTAAAGTTCAACAAGTTATGATTTATAAACCTGGTACTAAACAAAAGATTAAGGTTATTGGAAATGATCAAACAATTGAGTCAAAAAGACTTACTATTTCTGATTTTTATGCAGCTTGTTCTTATTATTTAAATTTATTAGATGGTGTTGGTAATTTTGATGAAATTGACCATTTAGGAAATAGACGTGTAAGACAAGTTGGAGAGTTGTTACAAAATCAATTTAGAGTTGGTGTTACTCGTATGGAAAGAGTTATTCGTGAGAGGATGACTACTCAAGAGATTGAAGAAGTAACTCCTAAGACTTTAATAAATATAAGACCAGTAACTGCTATTTTAAAGGAGTTCTTTGGTAGCAGTCAGTTATCTCAATTTATGGATCAAAATAATCCTATTGCAGAACTTACTCATAAGAGAAGATTATCAGCATTAGGTCCAGGTGGTTTATCTAGAGATCGTGCTGGTATGGAAGTTAGAGATGTTAATGAATCTCACTATGGTAGAATTTGTCCTATTGAATCTCCAGAAGGACCAAATATAGGACTTATTACAGCACTTGCTAGTTATGCTAAAATTGATGATTATGGATTTATTATGACTCCATATCGTAAAGTTGAAAATTGTGTTATTACTGATGAAGTTAAATATTTTACAGCAGATGAAGAAGCTGATTTAGTTATTTCAGAATCTACTGTTGCAACTGATGAAAATAATAAGATAGTTGCTGATAGTGTTATAGCACGTTATCGTGGAGAAAATATTATTGTAACACCAGATAAGGTTGATTATATTGATGTTTCACCACAACAAGTTGTTTCAATAACTACAAGTTGTATACCATTTTTGGAACATGATGATGCAACTCGTGCTTTGATGGGTGCAAATATGCAACGTCAAGCTGTTCCACTTTTAAGACCAGAAGCACCATATGTTGGTACTGGTGTAGAGTATATTGCTGCTCGTGATAGTGGTAGTTGTATTGTGGCTAAAGCAGATGGTGTTGTAAGTTATGTTGACGCAAGAAAGATTGTTATTAAAAATAAACTTGGAGAAGATGTATATTATTTAACTGATTTTACTGCTTCTAACCAAGGTACTTGTCTACATCACAAACCAATTGTTAATGTTGGTGATAATGTTAAGAGAAATCATATAATTGCGGATGGACCAAGTACAGATATGGGAGAACTTGCATTAGGTAGAAACATGGTTGTAGCATTTACAATGTTTAATGGTTATAACTATGAAGATGCAGTTATCTTAAATGAAAGATTAGTTAAAGAAGATGCTTATACTACTATTCATATTGAAGATTATGAAATGCCTTGTCGTGAGACTAAATTAGGTCCTGAAGAAATTACAAGAGATATTCCAAATGTTAGTGAGGAATCTCGTAAGAATCTTGATAGTAATGGTATTGTAAGAATTGGTACTGAAGTAAAAGAAGGAGATATTCTTGTAGGTAAAGTTACTCCTAAAGGTATGGCAGAACTTACTAGTGAAGAAAAGTTATTGCATGCTATATTTGGAGAAAAGACCCGTGAAGTTCGTGATACTTCTTTAAGAGTTCCACATGGTGGAGATGGTATTGTTCATGATGTTAAGATATTTACTCGTAAAGATAGTGATGAACTTGCTGCAGGAGTTTCAAAATTAATTCGTGTATATATAGTTCAGAAACGTAAAATTCAAGTTGGAGATAAAATGGCTGGACGTCATGGTAATAAGGGTGTTATTTCACTTATTTTACCTGAAGAAGATATGCCATTTATGCCAGATGGTACACCAGTAGATATAATGCTTAACCCATTAGGAGTTCCATCACGTATGAATCTTGGACAGGTTTTGGAATTACATTTAGGTATGGCTGCTAAAAAACTTGGTGTTCACGTTGCTACTCCGGTATTTGACGGTGCTAGTGAAGATGATATATATGCAATGATGAAAGAAGCAGGAATGGATCCTGATGGTAAGACTGTTTTATATGACGGTCGTACAGGAAGAAAATTTGATCATCGTGTATCAGTTGGTGTTATGTATATGATAAAACTTCATCATATGGTTGATGATAAAATGCATGCACGTGCTACTGGTCCATACTCTTTGGTTACTCAACAACCTTTAGGAGGTAAAGCACAATTTGGTGGACAAAGATTTGGAGAAATGGAAGTTTGGGCACTTTATGCTTATGGTGCAGCACATACATTACAAGAGATATTAACTGTTAAGTCTGATGATGTTGTTGGACGTGTTAAAGTATATGAGGCATTGGTAAAAGGAAATAAAGTAAATCAAGCTGGAGTTCCAGAATCGTTTAGAGTTCTTATTAAAGAGTTCCAAGCACTTGGACTTGATATTCAAATTATTAATGATAAAAATGAAGTTCTTGACTTAAAAGAAATAGAAAAAGAAGAAGAAAATGAGAATTTAAATTTTGCAATTGATGATTTAGAAATTAAGAAAATCACTGATGATAATGAAGTTAGTGAAAATGAACTGATGGGAACGGAAGATTCTTTGGAAGATGATTATTCTGAAGATGATGAAGATGATTCATTTGATGATGAGGATATAAGTGATATAGACTTATTAAATGATAGTGAGGAGGAATACTAAGATGGCTATAGATGTTAATAAAATAGAAGCTTTAAAAATTGGTATTGCATCTCCTGAAAAAATTCGTGATTGGTCATATGGAGAAGTAAAAAAACCTGAAACAATTAATTATCGTACTTTAAGACCTGAAAGAGATGGTTTGTTCTGTGAAAAGATTTTTGGGCCAACAAAAGATTTTGAGTGTGCTTGTGGTAAGTATAAAAGGGTAAAGTATAAAAATATTATTTGTGATAGATGTGGTGTAGAAGTTACTCGTTCTAAAGTAAGACGTGAGAGGATGGGTCATATTGAGTTAGCCTCTCCTGTATCACATATTTGGTATTTCAAAGGTGTTCCATCTCGTATGGGTACAGTTTTGGATATGAGTCAAAGAGATCTTGAAGAAGTACTTTACTTTGTATCTTATGTTGTAATTGATAAAGGTATTGCACCTTTAGAAAATAAGCAAACATTATCAGAAAAAGAATATCGTTCATATTATGAAAAATATGGTGACGGTTTTAAAGTTGGTATGGGTGCTGAAGCAATTAAAGAATTGTTGAAACAAGTTGATTTGGAAAAAGAAATTGCTGATATTAGAAAGAAATTAGAAAATGCTCAAGGACAAAAAAGAACTAGTCTATTAAAACGTTTAGATATTTTAGATGCTTTCTATAAATCTGGTAATAAACCTGAGTGGATGATTATGGATGTTATTCCTGTAATACCTCCAGAACTTAGACCTATGATTCAACTTGATGGTGGCAGATTTGCTACTAGTGATTTAAATGATTTATATAGACGGGTTATTAACCGTAATAATCGTTTGAAGAAATTAATTGATTTAGGAGCTCCTACAATAATTATTCAAAATGAAAAAAGAATGTTACAAGAGGCTGTTGATGCTTTATTTGATAATGGTAGACGTGGTAAGAGTGTAACTGGTGCTGGAAATCGTGCACTTAAGTCTTTATCTAGTATGTTAAAAGGTAAACAAGGTAGATTTAGACAAAACTTATTAGGTAAACGTGTTGATTATTCTGGTCGTTCTGTTATCGTAGTTGGACCATCTTTGAAGATGTATCAATGTGGTTTGCCAAAAGCTATGGCTTTGGAATTATTTAAACCTCATGTTATTCATGGTTTGGTAGAAAAAGATATTGCTCACAATATTAAAGCTGCTAAAAAATTAATTGAATCTCAAGATGAGAGAGTTTGGGACGTTGTTGAAGAAGTAATTAAAGAACATCCAGTTATGTTAAACCGTGCTCCAACATTGCATAGATTAGGTATTCAAGCATTTGAGCCAAAATTGATTGGTGGTAAAGCAATTCGTTTACACCCATTAGTATGTCCTGCATTTAATGCTGATTTTGATGGAGATCAAATGGCAGTTCATGTTCCACTTTCTGAGGAAGCTCAAGCAGAGGCAAGACTTCTTATGTTAGGTGCTAACAATATTTTACATCCAAAAAGTGGTGAGCCAGTTGTAACACCAGCTCAAGATATGGTTTTGGGTAATTATTATCTTACTCAAGAAGAAGTTGACTTGGAAAATGAAGGCCGTGTACTTAAAGATAGCAATGAAGCTTTAATGGAATATGAAAGAGGAGATTTACCACTTCATTGTCGTATAGCATTAAGAGCTGATTCATTTAAACATAAATTGTTTACTGAAGAACAAATGGATAAATATTTGATTACTACAGTAGGTAAATTAATATTTAATGAAATTTTACCTGATACTTTCCAATATCTTAATGAGCCTACTAAAGAAAATATTGAGGGTATTACTCCAAATAAATATTTTGTTAGTATGGGAGAAAATATCAAAGAGAAGATTAAAGAGTTACCTTTAGTACAACCATTTACGGTTAAAGCTTTAAATGATATAATTGCTCAAATATTTAAACGTTATAAAACTACTGAAACATCTATGATGCTTGATAGATTAAAGGATTTAGGATTTAAATATTCTACTATTTCTGGTACAACTATGTCTGTTCATGATGTAGCTATATCTAAGAATAAACCTGCTATTATAGCAGAAAGTAAGAAAACTGTTGAAAAGATTAATAAGCAATATGCTCGTGGTTTAATTACGGAAGATGAAAGATTTGAAAGCGTAGTAAAAGTTTGGGAAAAAGCTAAAAATGAAATTCAAAATGAGTTACAACAAATTGCTGATGAAGATCAAAATAACCCAATATTTATGATGATGAAATCAGGTGCTCGTGGTAAGATTTCACAATTCGTCCAATTATCTGGTATGAGAGGTCTTATGACTAAACCTGGTGGAAAAGTTATTGAAATTCCAGTTGTTTCATCATTTAAAGAAGGGCTATCTGTTTCTGAATTCTTCTTGTCAACTCACAGTGCTCGTAAGGGTAGTGCAGATACAGCACTTAATACTGCGTCAAGTGGATATTTAACTAGACGTTTAGTTGATGTTTCGCAAGATATTATAGTAAAAGAAGAAGATTGTGGAACTGACTTTGGTGTAATTGTTGAAGCATTTGTCAATGAAAAAGACGGTACAGTAATTGAAGGACTTTATGATCGTATTGTTGGTAGATATGCTTCTAAAAAAGTTGTTCATCCTGAAACTAAAGAAGTGTTAGTTGATCGTAATCAAATGATTACTGAAAAGATCGCTAAAAATATAGTTGATAGTGGTGTTGAAAAAGTAGAGATTAGAAGTGTACTTACTTGTAATTGCCGCGGTGGAGTATGTCAGTTATGTTATGGTAAGAATCTTGCTACTGGTAATTTAGTTGAAGTTGGAGAAGCAATAGGAATTATGGCTGCTCAATCAATTGGAGAGCCTGGTACACAACTTACTATGCGTACTTTCCATACTGGTGGTGTTGCAGGTGGCGAGGATATCACTCAAGGTCTTCCTCGTGTTGAAGAGTTATTTGAAGCCCGTAATCCAAAAGGTCAAGCTACAATTGCAACTGTTGCTGGTACAGTTTCTAAAATTGTTGATGATCATGGTAAATTTAAGATTACTATTAAGAATAAGATTGATGAGATTGAACACGTTACAAATTATGGTGCTAAATTAAGAGTTGAAAAAGGTGATAGCGTAAATCCCGGAGATAGACTTACTGAAGGTAATATTTCTCCAAAAGAGTTATTAGCTGTTACAGATCCAATTACTACTCAACAATATATATTGAAAGAAATTCAAAAAGCATATCGTTCTCAAGGTGTTGATATTTCTGATAAGCATATTGAAGTTGTTGTTAAATCTATGATTTCTAAAATTCGTATTTATGACGGAGGAGATACTGATTTATTAATTGGCTCTGTTGTAAGTATAAGAGAATTTACTGATAAGAATAAGGGTGCTATTATAAATGGCAAGAAGCCTGCAATTGGTAAACCAATTTTACTTGGTATTACAAAGGCATCTTTGGAAACTGAATCGTTCTTATCTGCGGCATCGTTCCAAGAGACTACTAGAGTATTAACTGATGCATCTATTAAGGGTAAAATTGATACTTTACAAGGATTAAAAGAAAATGTTATTATTGGTAAGTTAATCCCTGCTGGTACTGGTGCTAGACAATATAGAGATGTATCATATGCTTTAGAAAAACAATTGATTGATGATGATGCAATGGAAGCTTTAGAAGATAATTTAATGTAATATAATAAACCTTGTTTGAAAAACAAGGTTTATTTGTTTGTAAAATGAGTTTGGTTTCTCATTTATAAGTTTTAAAAAAAGTGTCAGAAGACACTTTTTGTTTTGTTTTATTTATTTTAAATTATTTAAATAGTTTATTGTTCTATACATTTGGGCACTGTAACCCATTTCATTATCATACCAACTTATTATTTTTACTAGTTGTTCATCATCTGTGGTAATTATGTTTGTTAGTTGGCCGTCAATAATGGTTGCATAGGTAGTTCCTGTAACATCTTGGGATACTATTGGGTCATATGTTATATCTAAGTATGAATTTTTATTGTTTTCAAATAATTTATTTAATTCTTCAACAGAAGTTTTTTTAGCTAATTTTAAAGTTATATCTAAACTTGATGATGTTGGTACTGGTACTCTAAAGGCAATGCCATCTAATTTACCTTTTAGTGAAGGTATAACATTACCTATGGCACTTGCTGCTCCAGTTGAAGTTGGAATAATATTAGTGGCGGCAGCTCGTCCTCTTCTTGAGTTGATACCTTTTTTATGGGCGATATCTAAGATTGATTGATCGTTTGTATACGCATGAACTGTTGAGATAAAACCTGTTTTAATTGTGTAGGTATCATTTATTAATTTTAATATTGGGGCAAGAGCATTGGTAGTACAACTTGCAGCACTTATTATTATGTCATCTTTTGTTAAAGTATCATGATTTACACCATAGACTATTGTTTTCATATCTTTTCCCGGAGCAGATATTATTACTTTTTTAGCTCCAGCTTCTATATGGGCATAGGCCTTTTCATAAGAAGTGTACTTACCAGTTGATTCAATTACTAAATCAATATTTAATTTTTTCCATGGTAAGTCTTTTGGATCTTTTTCATTATACACTGCAATACGTTTATTACCTACAATTAAAGTATTATTATCAAATGTTATTTGATCTTTTAAATATGATCCTTGATTTGAATCATATTTTAATAAATAAGCTAAATCCTCGGCAGATGTTAAGTCATTTATGGCAACAATTTCTATATTTGAATCGTTGTTTAGTAATCTAAACATTAATCTACCTATTCTTCCAAAACCATTTATTGCTATTTTCATTTATACCTCCTCAAAATAACTATTTCCAATAAATTCTCTTAATATTGAATCTTGTGGAATACTATCAGGTGCTACATCTAAAAACATATTTAGAAAATCAATTAGTCTTCTTGCTACTGTATAACTTTTTTCTTCTTGGTTTATAGCATATAGTAGTGGTAAGGTATACAATTTTAAGACTCCAATTTCATAAATTAAAGCTGTGTTATAAACAAAGTCTGCGTCTTGTTGGAAAGGGAAAATATTTGCTTCTTCTCCTAAACGTACTTCTTCAAAGTTATTTATTGTCTCAGAAGCAGAATAATTTCTTGTTCTATGATCTCTTATTATTCTTCTTATTAGTCTTAAATCACTGGTACTAACAGTGTTGTAATCATCAATATTTAAGTCTATTAATGGAGATACATATACTTTATATTTATTTTCTTTAGGAATATTTGATGTTAATTTTTCATTTAATCCATGTAATCCTTCAATTATTAAGATATCATTATCTTTCATTTTTATTTTGTTACCTTTATATTCTTTTAAACCTGTTTGGAAGTTAAATGTTGGAACTGGGACTTCTTCTTTGTTTAAAATTTCTTTTAATTGATCATGGAATAGTTCTAAATCAACAGCATTTATAGATTCATAATCATATTTACCATTTGGTAATTTTGGAGTTTTTTCTCTATTTAAGAAATAGTTATCAATTGATAATGTTACAGGGTTAATACCAAAACTTTTTAAAAACATTGCTAATTTTTTAGCTGTAGTTGTTTTACCACTTGATGATGGTCCAGCGATTAAGATTAGTTTTATGGTGTCTTTTTTTTCATAAATTGTTTTGGCTAGTTGTAATAGGTTATTGTTTGATATTACTTCATTTAAGTGAATTATATCATTTATTTTATTTTCAGTTATAGCACGATTTAAATCTGCAACATTAAATATATTAAGTTTGTTGGCTAAATCATAGTTTTCTTGATAAGCTTGCATTATTTTAGGGATATTGGAATAGCTTGGAATCTTTAAATTATTGGCGATAGTTGGGAATAATAGAACAAATTCAGATTCATTTAAAAGCTGTAGATCAAATTCTGTAAAAACAGAAGTATCTAGGGGCATTGGTATATAAAAGTAATCATACATTTTATCTAATTTATATAAATTTATATAATGATTAGAAATGTATTTTAAAGATTCTTTTTTTGAGTATTCACAGTTTGCTGTAAAATATTTGTCTGCTTCTTTTTTACTTACTAAATATTTTTGAAAGGGAAGTTTTTGATTTACTAATTCTTGCATTTTATTTTTTATTTCTTGAAGAGAGTTTTCTGTTAGTTTAAATTTAGAGGTTATTTTTACACCTTGACCTATGGAGTGGGAAACTCTTAAGTTTTCTTTGTTACCATGTAATAATTTGGTTGCATATATTAAAAGAAAGATTAATCCTTTTTTATAAAGTAGTTCTCCTAGACGAGTTGTTCTATCAATGAAAGTTATGGTCGAATCTTTATCTAGTTTGGTTTCAAGATTTGTTAGTTCATTATCTACAATAGCTGCTAAAAGAGGATACTGTTTTGTTTGATAATCTTTAGATATTTGTTCTAAAGATATTCCTTTGGGATATGTTTTTGTTTCATTATCAATTGTTAATGTTATATAGTCGTTCATTTTAAGCACCTTCCTACTATAATATTTTATCATATATTGTTGAGATTTAGTATGTATATTTTAAATATTTTAGATTAAATTATTATTGGGTGAAGATAATGGGTTTAATTCCTACAGTTATTGAAAAGGAAGTTAATGGAGAAAGATGTTATGATATTTATTCTAGGTTATTAAAAGATAGGATAATTATTTTAAATGGAGAGATTGATGATGATTTAGCTAATTCTATTGTTGCTCAACTACTTTATTTAGATTCTTTAAATCATAATGATATTAGTATTTATATTAATTCTCCGGGAGGTAGTATTACGGCAGGTATGGCTATTTATGATACGATGAATTTTATTAAGAGTGATGTTGTTACTATCTGTCTTGGCTTATCTGCTTCAATGGCAGCGTTTTTAATGTCTTGTGGAACAAAGGGTAAAAGATATATTTTACCAAATAGTGAAATTATGATTCATCAGCCTTTAGGAGGGGCGAAAGGTCAAGCTACAGAAATAAAGATTGCAGCGGAGAGAATTTTAAAACTTAAAGATAAGTTAAATAGAATATTAGCTAAAAATACTAATCAGCCTTTGGAAAAGATAGAACTGGATACAGAAAGAGATTATTTTTTATCTGCTAAAGAAGCTGTGGTGTATGGATTGGTTGATAAGATTATAGAAAGTAAGTAATGTGAAGTTATAAAATTAGGCATATACTTTTTTAAAGTGTCTACTTTTTATTAGGGACTTCATAATGCTTGCTTTTTTTTGTTTCAATATTTATAATGGTGGTGGTGGTTTGTATGAAAACTTGCGTTTTAATTTGTAATAAAGAAAGCGGATTTGGTATTAAAGATAAAGAACTTGATAAGATAAAACAAATTTTGGTTTCTAAAGGATATTCTGTTTCTTTAGCGTTTACTTCTGGAACAGATGATGCTAGTAAAATAATTAAGGGTATTGATCATGCTGATTTGGTTTTGTCTATCGGTGGAGATGGAACATTTAATGAGATTGTTCGTGGTAATTTGGAAAGAAAAGAAAGACTTTTAATATCTCATATACCATGTGGTACTACTAATGATATTGGTAATATGTTAGGTCTTGGCAAGAATATGGTTAAAAATGTAATGGAAATTTTAGATGGCGAAGTTAAGGCTGTAGATATTGGTTCGATTAATGATGAAGCGTTTGTCTATGTTGCAGGGTTTGGGAAGTTTATAAATGTTCCTTATGCTACTTCTAGAAAACTTAAGAAAAAGTTTGGATATTTGGCTTATTTAATTAATGGAATTAAAGAGTTTTTTCAAGTTACAAGATTATATGATATGGAATATAAAATTGATGATAAAGAGTATCGAGGATTATTTTCTTTGGTATTAATTTCTAATGCTAATAGGATTGCAGGTTTTAATAATATATATAAAGATGTCAGATTAGATGATGAGAAATTAGAGGTTATTTTCTGTAATATTTCGAGGAGAAAAGATTTAGCTAAGTCTTTATTAATTTTAATGACTAAAGGAATTTTGGCAGTTCCTGGAATATATTGTTATAAAGCTAAGAAAATAGAGATTAATTTTATGGAAAAAGTTAAGACATATTGGACTATTGACGGAGAAAAAAATCATAAACTTGCTAAGAGGTATGTTATTGAAACTGGAGAAAAAATGAAGATGTTATTACCAAAAAAGAACTTAGATAAACTATTTATTAAATAACTAGGAATTATTTTTTAAATTGTTTACTAGTTCTTTTATTTTTTTAAGACGATGATTTAGACCTGATTTTGTTAGTTTTGTTCCTGTTTCATAACTTATTATTTCACTTAGCTCTTGGTAGGAAGACTCAGGATATTTTTTACGATAGATGATTATTTCTTTTAATTTTTGTGGAAGTGAGTCTATATCAGTGTTTTCAATTAAATAATCTATGTCGTTTATTTGATTTTGAGCTGTCTGTAAGGTTTTATCAATATTAGCTTGTTCACAGTTATTTAATCTATTAGTCATGTTTTTATGATCTCTATAGATTCTTATGTCTTCAAAATACATTACAGCACGAGAAGCACTTATTACTCTTAAAAAATCAGATATTTTTTCGGATTCTTTGATATAGAGCATATAACCTTTATCTTTTTTTATTATTTTTGAGGGGATTATAAAATATTTTAATAGTTTGCTTACAAAGTTTGCTTCTATGATATTATCAATAAAAAATTCAAGATGATAACTAGAGGTTTTTGGATCATTTACACTGCCAGTGGCGATAAAGATTCCTCTTAAATAAGCTCTTTTTAGGTCTTCTTGGTCTACAAAATAAGGTTTTGGTTGGTCAAGATAGTTATTTTCTTCATCATATATCATTAATTTAGTTAATATTTCTTTTATTTTACTATTTATATGTAATTGATAGATAGCTTTGCTACCAAATTTAGTTTTACCAATTTGAGTTATGGTAGGACTTATATCAAATAGTTCTTTAAATAGTGAAAATATCTTTCTTATTACTTTTAAATTTTCGTTTGTTAGAATAATTTCTTTATCTGTTTTAGTGCCATTATTTCTTGTAAATGCTGATAGAAAAGTTAAATCTTCTAGATAAGAAAATTTAAGAATAGATATTTCTTCTTTTATTTCTGTGGAAAAAGACATTTGAATCACCTGTTATTTATTATAATTTTTTTGTTTTTTAATGTAAATAAAGTTATTTCAATTTGTGAAATAACTTTATTTGTTTTGTTTATGAATATTTATATTTAAAAATTTAGTGTTGTGATATATATTATAGAGTGTTTTTTTAATTATTAAGTCAAATTCTCCAATATATTCTGTTACATCAGCATTAAAACCTAGTTTCATTTCATTTAATCCATGGTATTTATTGTTTTCTGTAAATTGACCTGTGATAGCATTTAAATCAAAGTAGATTGCTCCTAGTTTGGAGTATTTTTCTATTATATGCCATTTTAGTAAGAAAGTTGGATAGAAAAGATTAAAGTTTTGATCTAAGCCTTCAATTATAAAGTTAATACTAAATTTTTCTATTACAATAGCACATGAGGCAATTATAAGACCATTGGGGTTGGTTTCAAATAGTTTTGATGCCGTTAATAACTCTTTTTTATAGATAGCAAGGAGACGATCGGAAGTTATTTTTGAATTTATTAATCTTTCTTTTATTGTTCCTTCGTTAATGCTTTCTAGTTGAATCTGATCATTTATTTTAGCATTATTATTTATTTCTTCTTCATAGATAGCTTTGATGTTTTTTAAATAATTTTCAGTATTCAGTTTAGCAAAGTATATTTCAAATTTGTCTTTAAAACTATCTTGGAAATCTTGATAATATTTTAAATTACGATAGTGTTTTTTGGCTACAAAACTATAAAATACTTCAAGATCAGCTTTTGTTCCTTGAATTATTTCTACACCGCGGGACTCGGCTTTTCTTATTTTATTTTTAATATTTTTATCAAAATTATTAAAGAGTGTTTTTGATGAGCCAGTTACTTTTAAAATAGCGTTCCATCTTGGTTTTAGGGTACCAAAGAACTTATTTTCTCCAAAATGACTATAACCAATACTTTTTAAATAAGGGATTAAATCGTTGGAATAAGTGCTTGGAACAATATTACCATTTCGATCTCTTTTATTGTTGACGACTGGAGGATCTATTTTTAGAAAAATAAAATTGTTTTTAGATAAGTAATCTTTAAATTTTATAGATATTTCTTTTATTAGATCTTTATCGTCATAATTTATTAAAAATCCACGTGGGGCATAAGCATATTTAAAATTTAAGATAAGTTTTTTTTCTAAAAGAAGAGTTGCTCCGATTAAATTATTTTTATCATCAACAAAACCAAAGTATCTTGTTGTATAACCAGTTTTTTCCATTAAAGAGGCATACATTGAGGTTTGATACATAGTATGAAGAGGATGATTATTTGAAAAAATATCGAATTGTTGTTGTGTTAAAAAAACTATTTTCATCTTATCACCCTTTATCCTATATTAATATAATAACTTTTTTTTGTTAAAAAATCAATATTAATATCATATAATTTTTTGGGTGATATAATGGTAATTGTCTTGTTTTTCTCTTTAGCCTTTTTAACAGTTTTTTTAAGTATTAGATTATCGATACTATCGGATTGTTTAAGTAAAAATAGTAATGTTTCTAAAGCTGTTATTGGGGGAATTTTGCTTGCAGGTGTTACAGCTTTACCTGAATTAGTCACTTGTATATCTTCGATTGTGGTGGGAAATCCTCTTTTAGCTATGGGAGATGTCTTTGGAAGTAATTTTTTTAATATTTTTATGGTTTGTTTTTTTGATTTAGTTTTCTTAAAAGTAAGATTTTTTAATAAATTAAGAGATAAACATTATAAAATATATTTGTTTTTAATTATTAATTATATTTTTATTTTACTTAGTATGAGCAATGTCCTTTCTAAAACTTTTATTGTAGGAATACCTAGTTTGGTTATTATTTTTACATATTTTTGGTATTTATTGAAGTTAGAGAAAAATGATGATGTTGTAAAAGATGAGAAAAGAAAGATTAAATATTTAAAAACAAGACTTGTATTGGTTAGTATATTTTTAGTTATTTTTAGTAGCATGCTTACCTTTACTGTTGATAGAATAAGTGTGTTATATCCTAGTTTTTCTAGTAGTATATTGGGTGCTGTATTGCTTGGTGTTACAACATCTTTACCTGAAGTTATTACTTTTTATACTTTGTTTAAATTAGAAAATTATGATGTGGCTTTGTCTGATATAATAGGAAGTAATTTGTTTAATTTACTGGTGTTAGCTATTGGAGATTTTGCTTTAAAGGGAAAGAGTATTTATACTTATTTTGATAAGATGACTAAGGTTATTTTAGTATTATGTATTTTTGTTAGTTTTTTAGGATTTTTACAAGTTATGAGAAAAAGAGTTAACAATTGGTTTTTATATGGGATTTTGTCTATGTTAGTGGTTATTATTTATGGAGTGTTTTGGTATCTTAATTTTGTTTTATAATGCTTGCATTTATCTTGGTTTTTTGGTAGAATATTTTGTAGTTAGTTAGGAGGCATAATATGGAAATTGCATTAATGGTAATAAGTGGTATATTAATAGTGTTAGTTTTAATACAGAGTTCTAAAGCAGAACCTGCTTCACAGATTTTTACTGGTAATAACACAGAGTTATTTAAAAATAGAAAAGAACGTGGTAGTGAGCTTGTTATTAGTAGAGCTACAATGATAATAGGACTTGTATTTTTTATTCTTTGTTTAGTTATATCATTTACATAGAAAAGGGTTGTTAACTCTTTTTTATTTATATGGTATTATTATATTGGAGGGCAGTATGGAAGAGGCAATATTAAAAATTTTAGATGTTCAAAGAAATAATGCAATAGATGTTAAGCAACTTTATAAAAGAGTTGGATATAGTAATGTTAGTTTTGATGAGTTTTGTAAAGTTATTGATGAGATGTCTAAAGATAAAAAAATATATAATACAGGACATGGTTATACATTAAATCCTTTTGTTTTGGGTACGTATCACTGTAATAAGTATAATGAAGAGTATGTTAGTTATCAAGATAAAAAGATTACTATTAAGTCTAATAATAAGTATAAGTGTTTAGATAAAGATTTAGTTTTAGTTAGGATAACTGATTTTAATACGTATACGGGAAATATTAAAGAGATTGTTAAAAGACATGGGATAGTTGGAGAAGTTAAGACTTCTAAAAATGTTAAGTATGTTGTTTGTAATGATGATGTTTATTTGATTGATAGAAATGATATAGTTGATGGGACAATTGTTGGTGTTTTGGTTGAAGATGTAAAAAGTGGAAGATTTTATAGGGCGAAAGTTGATACAATTCTTGGACATAAGACTGATCCAGATGTTGATTTAAGAGAGATTTTATATAATTATGATTTTATTGTAGGTTTTTCAAAAGAAATAGAAAAAGAGTTAGAAGATGTTCCTGTTGCTATTAGTGATAGTGATATTGTTGGAAGAAAAGATTTAAGAAGCAAGATGATTTTTACAATTGATGGCGATGATACGAAAGATATAGATGATGCGATTAGTTTAGATATTTTGGATAATGGTAATTATTTGTTGGGGGTACATATTGCAGATGTTGCTCACTATGTTAAAGAGGGAAGTGCAATTGATTTAAGAGCAAGAGATAACGCCACTAGTGTGTATATGCCAGGAAGTGTTAATCCAATGTATCCTAGAAAGTTATCTAATGGGATATGTTCATTAAATCCTGATGTTGATAGATTAGCTATTAGTTGTATGATGGAACTTGATAGTAATGGAAAAATTGTTAATAAAGATATTTTTAAGAGTGTAATTCACTCAAGAAAACAAATGACTTATAAAAAAGTTAATTCAATTTTAGAAAAGAATATTGTGCCAGATGATTATGTAGAATATAAAGATGTTTTAAGAGCAATGAATAAACTTGCTAAGATTTTACATGATGAAAGAGAAAAAAGAGGGGCTTTGGAGTTTTTCTCTCAAGAGATTAAGATTTTAGTAGATGATAATGGAAAACCGATACAAATTAGTCAAAGAGAAAGTGGCGAGGGTGAAAAGTTAATTGAAGAGTTTATGTTGCGTGCTAATGAAACAGTAGCTACTTATTTGCAAGATTTGGGTGTTCATAGTATTTATCGTGTTCATGATTTGCCAGATGTAGATAGATTAAAAAAGGTAATAGAAATATTAAAAAATTATGGAAATGATATAAAGTTTAAAGCAAGTGGAAAGAATTTGGGATTTGTTAAAGATGTTGTCGATTGGTTAAAAGATTCTAAAAATAGAGATATTTATTCAATGATGATATTAAGATGTATGGCAAAGGCTTGTTATAAGACGATTAATATAGGACATTTTGGTGTAGGTATTAGTGCTTATAAAAAGGAGGCTTACACACATTTTACTTCTCCAATTAGAAGATATCCTGATACTTGTATTCATAGAATTCTTACTGCTGTTTTAGACGGTGAGATTGAAAAGGTATATCAAGATGAGTTTTTAGAGTTGTTAAATGAGATATGCTATAATTCGTCTTTAAAAGAGATTGATTCAGAAAAGGCAGAAAGAGAAGCTAATAAAATGAAAGCAGCAGAATATATGCAAGGGTTTATTGGCAGTTGCTATAAAGGACGCATAAGTGGATTTACAAAAAGTGGTATGTTTGTTATGTTGCCTAATTTGATTGAGGGAAGACTTGATTTTAGAGAGCTAGATGGTTTCTATTATTATGATATGGATAGGGAAATCATTGTGGAAGAGAAAACACATAAAGTGTATAGACTGGGAGATAAGATAGATGTTTGTGTTATAAGATCATCAAAGGAAGATAGAGAGATAGATTTTGCTTTGGATAACAAACATGTAAATGTAAGGAAGAAAGATTGATATGGGGATTTTAAATAAAAAAGCAAGGTTTAATTATTTTGTTTTGGAAGAGTTGGAGTGTGGAATTGAACTTTTTGGTAATGAGGTAAAATCTATTAAAGAGGGAAATTGCAATATAAAAGATAGTTATGCTGTTGTTAAAAATAATGAAGTATATCTTTTGAATATGTTTGTTAAGAAGTATAAGGAAGCCTCTATTTTTGCCTCTGATGAAACAAGGTCAAGAAAGTTGCTTTTGCATAAGAAAGAGATTTTGAAGTTAAGGGATAAAGTTAATATTGAGGGATATACTTTGGTGCCACTTAAGCTTTATTTTGTAAAGGGAAGAGTAAAGGTTTTACTTGGAGTTTGTAAGGGTAAGAAAAATTATGATAAAAGAGAGAGCTTAAAAAAGAAAGATATTGCAATGCAAATTGAAAAGGAAACAAAGGTGCGTTTTTGATTTGTTGCAAATTTGTTGAAAATATGTTAAAACTATAATTGGGTGATACTATGGAAAGCGATGAGAAATTAAGAGTTAAAAAGGTTATGACAAAACAGGCATTATTTTTGTTGGTTGTAGCTGTTTTGGTATTTGGGGTTGGAACAAGTTATGCACTTTATAGTTTTTCAGGTGTTATTAGAGGTGGTAAGGAAAATACAGTGTCAACTTGTGCAATTAATTTAGATATTTCGGAAGAAAATCCGATTAATTTAAGTGCTACTTATCCTATTAGTGATGCAAAAGCTGCTAGTCTTACCCCATATACTGTTACGATGAATAGAGAGGGTAGTAATTGTAAGGCTATTTCTTATACTTTTACAATGCAAAATTTGTGTGATGTTTGTGAAAAAACGGATAATATTTGTACAAGTGGCGATAACACGCTTAATTGTTCTAGTGAATATTTGATAAATCCAGATATGATAAAGTATAAAGTTGTTGATACAACTTCTAATCAAGATTACTCTGGAAGTGATCCTGTTTCTAATATGAGTATTCAATCTGTTCTTGATGATGCTACTACTAGCAGAACATATGAAATAAGATTATGGATTAGTAGTGAAGCAGGTAATGATGATATTTATGTTAAAGGTAGCGAAGATAAATATTTAGTTGACGAAAATGGTATGTTTGTTGGAAAAAATTATGCTACCAGATTAAAGATTGATGTTCAGGCTAATTAGAGTTATTTACTTTTTGTCTAAAAAATGTTATAATGTAGTCCATGGGGCTGCAATGGGTTCGACAGAAGTTAAATGGTTAAAATGGCAAGTAGATGGCAATCTATAAATGCAAAATTAAAAATAACTGGAAACAGAAATCAATTAGCTTTCGCTTAATTTAATTGCGAATCGCTTCTTTTATTTCCTTTCCTACGGGAGATATAAGAGGCTCATTTTTAGTAGGATATAAAGTAGCTTTGTTCTAGAGTTATTTTGAATTTTTTAGGACTTACTGTCAAGATGGATTGTTAATCTCCGATACTTGATGGGACATTTAAAGATTAACTAAACTTGTAGAAGTTTTAATTTGTTGGCTTTTGGACAGGAGTTCGATTCTCCTCAGCTCCACCATTGACGAATCTATTCGAACTTTTTTCGAATATTGATATAAAAAGATAGCCCCATAGGTTATTTTGATATACTTGTCAAAATACCTAGGGGTTTAATATTTTTGGCATAAAGAAATTGTTATGGAGATGAGATATGTGAAATATGTAGGAACAAAAAATATAGAAACAAATAGATTATTCTTAAGAAAGCTAACTGTAGAAGATGCGTATAATGCTTTTAAAAATTGGTGTAATAAAGATAATGTAGACAAATACGTTTTGTGGAAAAAACATGAAACTGTTGATATAACACTAAAACAATATGAGAATTGGGTTTTAGAATACGAAAATCCTAAAACTTTTAGATGGATTGTTGAATTAAAAGAGAATAAAGAAGTAATTGGTACTATTGATGTATCAACTAAATTTTTACAGTATGGAACATGTGAAATTGGATATTGTTATGGAGATGAATTTTGGAATAAAGGATATGCAACAGAATCTTTGAGGGCTGTTATAAAATATTTATTTGAAGAAGCTGATGCAGAATTAATTTGTGCAGAATATATGAGTAATAATCCAGCAAGTGGTAAAGTTATGGAAAAATCAGGAATGAAATATGAGGGCATATTAAGAAGTAGAGTTGTTGACAAAGATAACAAAAGAAATGATTTAATATCTTATTCAATAACTAAAGAAGAATATTTTAATAGTAAAAGTTGTAAATAACTTCTACATCGCACCAATGTAGTATTACACAAACTTCCTGTTTGTTCGTTGATATTTTGGAAGAGGTATATACTCTTTTTTTATGCATTTTTATTTAATTACTGCATATAATAATATTAGATACTTGACGTACGTAAAAAAGTACGTTATCATATAAATGAGGTGATTAATAATGAGTACAATAAATATAACTAATGCTAGAGCAAACTTATATCAATTGGTATCAGATGTTAATGTTGGTTTTAATCCTATTACTATCGTAAATAATAAAGGAAAAAATGCTGTATTAATATCGGAAGATGAATGGAAAAATATTGAAGAAACGTTATTTTTATCAAGTATTCCTGGTTATGTAGATAATATTAATAATATAAGAAAAAATGAAGATTGGAAATCAGCAAAACAATATGATAAGGATGAAGAATGGTAGATATATATACAATTAAATTTTCTAAACAGGCAGAAAAAGATAAATTAAAACTAAAAAATTCTAATCTTGATAAAAATTGTAAAAATATATTAAATCTAATGATGGAAAATCCTTTTTGTTATCCACCATCATATGAAAAATTAACTGGTGAATTATCAGGACTTTATTCTAGAAGAATTAATAGACAACATCGAATTGTTTATGAAGTAGATGAAGAAAAAAAAGAAATTCATATTATTAGAATGTGGACTCATTATGATAAAATTTAGTTATGGCTTTACTTTTAATAGACTAATTGTTATAATAAAAACCAATTTTTTGAGAGGAAAAAATTATAATGAAAGATTATTCATTAAATATTTATGATTCTAAGACATTTATATTGTCTTATAAAATGAAAAAATTGAAAACATGAAATTGAGTGTTAGTAAAAAGGCTATTAAACAAAATAGAATTACAAAAGAGTGAAAATAAGGAGCCATTTAATATAAATAATATTGATAACTATTCGTTAAGCATTTAAAAACATTAAAAAATAATATTCAAAGAATTTTTTCATTTGGATTTAAGGAAGACGAAACTATATTAGAAGATACAACAAAGAAAAAGGTAAAATGTTATTAGAAATTGATATAAAATTATAAATTTTTAATTTGTGAGAAAAGTTGTAGATAACTTTTTTACCTTCACCAATGTAGTATTAAACCAATTTTTCGTTTGTTTATATATATTTTGTGAGAGGTTAATACTCTTTTTTTGTTGCGTTTTATTTTTAAAATTGATAGTAGATATGTTATACTTAAATTGTAAGGTTGTGGTATTATTGTGAAACCTATTATTGGAATTATTCCTAGAGGTTATTCGAATCTTGATCAAAATGGTAATGTTATATCTAACTTTATATGTTTTCAAGAAAAAATTAGAACGAATTTGATAAAAGCTGGTGGAATTCCTATTGGAATATTACCACCACAATTAGTGGAATATAGTCAAAGTATTCCAAGTAAACTTCCACTTTTAACTTCTTTAGAAAAACAAATGTTAATAGATCAGATAAAATTATGTGATGGTATTTTATTCCCGGGTGGAAGTAAGCGATTTGAGTGTGATATGTTTATTTTAGATTATGCCTTGAAACATGATATTCCTATATTGGGAATATGTTTAGGGATGCAAACATTTACATTTGTTGATGAAGAGGGCAATTATAATTTAAATGTTGAAAGAATTGTTGGTAATTTTAATCATGGAAATTATAATAATAATGTATTTCATGAAGTAACTATATCTAAAGATTCTAAATTGTATCAAATTTTAGGTAAAAGTACTTTTATTGTTAATAGTACGCATTTAATGAGAATAAATAATTCAGGAACTTTTACTATTTATGGATATAGTAGCGATGGAGTACCGGAATTAATTGAAAGACATGATAAAAAATTTGCTATAGGTGTCCAGTGGCATCCAGAAGGTTTAGTAGCAAATGATCCTGATCAAGCTAAATTATTTGAAGCTTTTGTAGAAGCTTGTAAAATTAAATAAATTTTGATGTAATTGGAATTTTAGTTTTATAAAAATGCACAGTGATTGTGCATTTTATGTCGAAAAAGAATAAAAAATGCACAATATTTGGCAATTATTGTGCATTTTTATTATGTTTGACCGTTAAAGGTCAAACAAAAAACTACCGGCTATGCCGGTATGAATATAATAGCAGTAG
>CANQOV010000008.1 GCA_947625575.1 uncultured Bacilli bacterium
TGAAGTTGATCAAGAAAAGTTAAGACTAGCAATGATAGATGAGATAGAGAAAAGAAGCTATAATGAGGGACATGATAGCGGATATAGTCAAGGCATGGAAAAAGGGCTTTCTCAAGGCCTTAGCCAATTAAAACAAGAAAAACTAGAAATAGCTAAAAATCTTTTAAAAACAGGTATGGATATAGAAAATGTAAGCGAAATAACATCATTAAGTATTGAAGAAATAAAATCTATAAAATAAAGTTTTATGCAACTAAAACTTTGTATGCTATTCTCTTTTTACCTAAATTTACCTAAAAAACTATAGAAAAATGTTGTATTTTTGAAAAAACTGCTGTATAATTTAAAAAGCAGTGAAAAATAAGCTAAAATAAAAATAAAGGAGTGATAATATGGCAGTCCCAGCAAGAAAAGTTTCTAAAACAAGAGGAGCAACACGTCGTGCACATATGGCATTAAGTGCAAAAGCAACTACTAAATGTCCAAAATGTGGTGCTGTTATAAAATCTCATCGTGTATGTAAAAATTGCGGTGAATACAAAGGTACAAAAGTAATAAGTAAAGAAGAAGAGTAATTACTAGCAAAAAATAAATAATTATAAAAACAAAAAGTTGTTAGAAATAACATCTTTTTCTTTTACTTTTTTTAAAGACAAGAGTATAATAAAAAATAGTTAATAACTAATTAGGTGGTTTTATGGATTATATATATGTTGGACGAATTATTACAACTCACGGTTTAAAAGGAGAATTAAAAATAAGATCGAGCTTTACTTATAAACAACAAGTATTTAAAGTAAATAATACACTCTACATCGGTAAAGAAAAAACTTCTCATAAAATATTAAATTATCGACCTCACCAAGATTACGATATGGTTTTACTAAAAGACATTTCTGATATTGATACTGCTATAAGATATAAAAACGAGCCAGTATATATTGATAAAAACCTAATAAAATTACCAGAAAACGAATATTTAGATAGTGACTTAATTGGTTTAAGAGCCTATTATAACGATAAAGAAATAGGAACTATTAAAAACATAGTTAACACTGGAGGAAATAACAATTTATTTTTAATAGATAAAAATAAATATATTCCTAAACAACCAAATTTTATAAAAGAAATAGATTTAAATAAAAAAGAAATACATTTTAAAAACATTGAGGGATTATTATGAGAATAGATATATTAACATTATTTGAAGATATGTTTACTGGATTTTTGAACGAATCAATTATAAAACGTGCTATCGACAAAAAATTAGTAGAAGTAAACATTATTAATTTTAGAAAATATTCTTCTGATCCTCATCAAAAAGTAGATGATACCCCTTATGGTGGAGGAGCAGGCATGGTTTTGATGATTGAGCCAATTTATAATGCCATAATGGATTTGAAAAAAGAAGATACTAAAATAATATTACTGACACCAGACGGCAAAACATATAACCAAAATATGGCAAAAGATTTTACCAAATATAAACATTTAATAATTATCTGTGGACATTATGAAGGTTTTGATGATAGAATAAGGTCATTAGTAGATTTTGAAGTTTCTATTGGCGATTACATCTTAACTGGTGGCGAGATCCCCGCTATGGCAGTAAGTGATTCAATAATAAGATTAATAGACGGCGTAATAAACAAAGAATCACTAAAAGATGAATCATTTAATAACAATCTTTTAGACTATCCAACCTACACAAAACCTAGACAATTTAAAGGTATGGAAGTCCCTGAAGTACTATTAAGTGGCAATCATCAGCAAATAGAAGAATATCGAAGACAAGAACAATTAAAAAAAACATCACAAAAAAGAAAAGATTTGTTAAATTGAGGTGGTTATATGGCTGTATCTAAACGTTTTATAGTAAAAAAAGAAGCAAACAATGATGTAATATCATACTTTGAATATGATAAGTTAAAAGGATATAACGTTCATCCTAAAAAAAATGTTAGTTTTGAAAACATGATTAATGTTAATGAAATGGTTATAATAAATCCAAGTTTAATTACCAAATTAGTAGGCAAAAAATGTTCTAGATCTTTAGAAAAAATTATCAAAGACATGAGCTTATTATATGACGATGATGACGATACTGATTCAGGTATTTCCTTGGTATTAGATGAATTGGAAAGATTTCGCACTATTCTTATGAATAGATATAGAGAATATATGAAAAAAGAAGAATATAACTTATATTTAAAGAAATTAGAAATTATTAAAAAAGAACTTGAATTAAAACAACAAGTCTTATTAGAACGTGAATATTTTGAGCAAGACACTCATAAGTCAAGATAAGATTATTTTTAGCTAAAAGTGTAGCACTTTTTAAAAGATGTGATATAATGAAGTAGGATGTGATTGTATGAAATACCTAATTAGTGCTGGAGGTACTGGAGGGCATATTTATCCTGCTATATCCATAATAAATACTATTAGAAAAAATGATAAATCTCATGAAATACTATTTATAGGTACGACTACAAGGATGGAAAAAGACATAATTCCCCAATTAGGAATAAAATACATAGGATTAGATATTATAGGACTAAGTAAAAACCCTCTAAAATTGGTAGAAGCTCTATACTACAATTTAAAAAGTTATAAAAAAAGTTTAAAAATAATAAAAGATTTTAATCCCGATATTACTATTGGTGTTGGAGGATATGTGACAGCTCCAGTATGTTTAGCATCTCATAAACTAAACGTACCAATCTTGCTTCATGAGCAAAACTCTATTCCTGGCAAAGCCAATAAAATGTTATCAAAATATGCAACAGTTGTTTGTCTATCCATGGAAAATAGCAAAAAATATTTTTCAACTAACAACTGTGTCTACACAGGTAACCCAAGGGGAGAAGAAATATTAACTTATCCTAAGGCCAATAAAAAAGATTATGGTTTAAATGAAAATAAAAAATTAGTATTAATAACCACTGGCTCTCTAGGAGCAGAAACAGTAAATGAAAAAATTAAAGAAATGCTAAAGAATTTTAACGAAACATCATATGAAATACTATTTGTAACAGGCAAAAAAACTTATGAATATTTTAAAGATTGTACTAAAAAAGGTGTCAAAGTTGTTGATTATCTTGAAGATATGCCTAAAGTATTAAAAATAACTGATTTAATAGTTTCAAGGGCAGGAGCTACCACCATTTCTGAGATAACCTCACTTGGTATACCATCAATTTTAATACCATCTCCATACGTAGCTAATAATCATCAATACGTCAATGCCAAGGATTTAGAAGATCATAATGCCTGTGTTTTAATAGAAGAAAATCACCTAGATCCCAACGAATTATTAAAAGAAATAAATAATATTTTAAACGACAAAGAAAAATATGATAAATTGAAAAAAGGTGCACAAAAATTAGGTGTTTCTAACAGTGCTACAAGAATTTATCAAGAAATTTTAAAAATTGTTAAGTAGGAGACTGTATGAAAAACGTAAATGAATTTTTAAACAAACAAGAAATTACCTATCAAGAAAACGTATCGTTTAAACGCCTTACAACTTATCGCTGTGGAGGAAAAGCAAAATATGTAGTTTTTCCTGATAGTGTTACTAAATTAAAAAGTTTATTAAAATATTTAAAAGATAATAATATAAAATATAAAGTCTTTGGAAATGGCTCTAATATTTTAGCTAGTGAAAAAGACTATGACGGTGTTATCATTAAGCTAACTAAATTTAACAAATACACTATTGATAATGATGTAGTAACAGCACAAGCTGGAGTTAATCTATCACTTTTAGCTAACGAATTATCCAAAAACTGTTACAGTGGACTAGAATTTGCTTGTGGTATACCCGGGACAGTAGGAGGAGCTATCTACATGAACGCGGGTGCTTACTTAAAAGACATTGCTTCCCTAGTAATAGATGTAACATTGTTAGATGAAAATCTAAATGTGCTAGTGCTAAAAAAAGAAGATTTAAATTTTTCTTATCGAAGCTCACTATTGCAAAGTAAAAATTATATTTGCCTAGAAGCTAGACTAAAACTTGAAAAACAAGAAAACAATGAACAAATATTAACCGTAGTATCTAATAGATTAAAGCGTAGATTATCAACCCAACCACTAGATTATCCCTCTGCAGGATCTGTATTTAGAAATCCCGAAGATGATTTTGCGGGTAGGTTAGTAGAAGAGTGTAATCTAAAAGGAAAAATTATCGGGGGTGCTATGATAAGCGATAAACATGCTAATTTCATAATTAACAAAGATAATGCTAAAGCAACTGATATTAAACAACTAATGGATTTAGCCCAAGAAGAAGTATATAAAAAGTTTAATGTAAAATTAAGAATAGAACAAGAATTATTCAATTGGGAGTAAAAAATGAAAAAAAGAAGATTATCAAAAAAGGGGAAAATATTATTTTTAACTATTATCTTTATAATTATAATAGTCTTTAGTTATCTATATTTTATTGATCACTCTATCAAAGGAATATTTATAGAAAATAATAATATAGTAAGTGATGACGAAATAATAAAACAAGCCTCATTGGAAGATTATCCCAATTTCTACTTAACAACAAGTTATAGCATAAAAAAGAAATTATTAAAAAATCCTTATATCAAAGATGTCAAAATAACTAAAAAATTTTATCATGAAATCCATATTTTTATCGAAGAACATAAACCTTTATTTATAAATCAAGAAACAAATAAAATAATATTAGAAAATGGACAATCTATTACTAATGACGATAAATTATCACTTCCAGTATTAATAAATCATGTTGAACAAGAAGAATATGCTAATTTCATAAATAAAATAAGTAGAATTGATAATTTAATAATAAACAAAATATCTGAAATAAAATATGATCCCACCACTTTAGATGAAGATCGTTTCTTACTATATATGAACGATCAAAATTATGTTTATATAACTTTAACAAAAATAGAATTATTAAACAAATATGATGAAGCAGTGACTAAATTAAATGGTAAAAAAGGAATATTATATTTAGATTCAGGAAATTATTTTGAAATAAAATAGGTAAAAATATTGAAATCAAAGTAAAAAAGTAGTATAATCTACAAGTGTAATCAATATTTTTATTCTGTGCCCGTAGATCAATTGGATAGATCGTTTGGCTACGGACCAAAAGGTTGAGGGTTCAAATCCTTCCGGGCACGCCAAATGTTAAATAAAGTAACTTTATATTTTAGAAGTTACTTTTTTTGTTATTATATAAAAAAACTAAATCAAAAAACTATGTAATATTTAAGGTATACTTATAAAGTTTATCAAAACCCTATCAAGTTAAATAATTTTTATCCAAAGTATAAATAATTTTATAATGCTCACAATAATAATGGTGATAATATGAGTATCTGGTCAATTGATGAAAAAAAACATCTTCCTCAAGAATTAACAAAAGATGAAACATTTAATACCCTAATAATTGGAGGAGGACTAACTGGTATGACTACCGCCTATTACTTAAAAGATAGTGAAAAAATATGCCTAATAGATTCTGGATTAATAGGACATGGAACAACTTTAAATACCACAGCTAAAATAACTTACTTTCAACAAAGAATCTATACTAAAATAGCAAAAATATCTAACCAAGAAAATGCTTCTTTATATCTAAAAAGTCAAAAAGAAGCAATCAATAGTCTAAAACAAATTATTGAAACTGAAAAAATAGATTGTGACTTAAAAAAAACTTTCTCATACGTCTTTGCTAACAGCAAAAAAGAAATAAAGCCTTTAGAAAAAGAAGTTGCCTTTTTAAAATCACAAAACATAAAAGTAGAAAATCTTCCTTTACCAAATAAAACCAAATCATATAGATCATATTGTATTTCTGATACTTATACTTTTAATCCAATAAAGCATATATGACATCATCAAAAAAACTGTTTCTATCTATGAAAACAGTCCCATAATTGATATCAAAAAAGAAAATGATTACTATCTATGTTCCACCAATAAAGCTACAATTAAATGTAAAAATGTTATTTTAGCCTGTCATTATCCATTTTTTATATATCCTTATTTACTTCCTATACGCTGTTCAATTGAGAAATCTTACATCATCATAAGCAAAGTAAAAAAATATTCTTCCTACACAGCAATCTCATCAAACAATCCTACCTATTCAATAAGATATTACCAAGATAAAAACGACATATATCAAATCTCTTTAGGACAATCTCATAACACGGTCATTAAACAAAATGATAAAAAACATTTTAAAAAAGTTCAGAAAATGTTTAAATTAAAGAAAAAAGACATCAAAGAAAAATATACTAATACAGACATAATGACCATTGATCATTTGCCTTACATCGGTAAAATAAAAGAAAATCTCTACCTAGCAACAGGCTATAACACCTGGGGTATAACCAACAGCATAATTGCAGCTAAAATAATATCAGATTTACTAGTTAACAAAGAAAATGAGTATGCCAAACTATTTAATCCTTTAAGAAAAAGCTTAGCATTTTTCTCCAAAATCCCATATTACATCTTATGTCAGACTAAATCCTTTCTAGGCCCAAAATTGAATCGAAGAAAATCTTGGTACAAAAACAATCTAAAAATAGAAAATAAACAAGGGCATAACATAGCTATTTACATCGATGAGAAAAATCATAAACACACTGTATACACAACCTGTCCTCATCTAGGTTGTACCTTAATATTTAACGAAGAAGAAAAAACTTGGGATTGTCCTTGCCACAGTTCAAGATTTGATATTGATGGCAAATGTATCAAAGGTCCAAGTCTTAAAGATATAACTTATCATGAAAAATAAATAACAAATATTTTACAAAAAATTAAAAATATTGTAACATAAAAATGTATATACTTTATAGAACAAAAAATCTTTAGCATATTCTAAGACTAAAAGTGTTAAAATATAAAAGAAGTCTAAATTTCTAATAAGATTTTTTAATAATATGGATAATAAGGTCCATATTGATATGGTCTATATGGATAAGGTCTTACTCCTCCAGTAAGAAGTGGTGCAGATAAAAATCCGAGGGCAAATGGTAAAACGAATCCTCCTCCAAATCTGTTTGGTTGAGGTCTAGCTCCCGGTCTATTTGGATATGGTCTTACTTGACGACTGCTCTCATTTCTTGTAAAAGAAGGATATATAGACTGACTATAAGGTGAAACATAAGTATAATTTTGTTGCATAACTATTACTCCTTTCTATAATAGTGTATGTAAAATAAATAAGAGGGTGATAACATGGAAAAAATAAAAAAATTAGCACAAACGATAGTAAACTATTCAATCAATGTCCAAGAAAATGAAAATGTTTTAATAACTTGTGATGATCTTGTAGCAAAACCACTAATAAAAGAATTAATAAAAGCTATAAAACTTCGTAAAGGTAATCCATTTGTTAATATAACCGATCAACAAATAGAGAACTTATTATATGACGCTACAACACCAAAAAGAATAGAAACTTTAAAAGATATTGATATGGAAACAATAAAACACTATGATAGTTTTATAAGACTTCATTGTAGCATTAATGACTATGAAACAAAAGATGTAAATAAAGACATCATAAATAACATTAACAAAGCCAAAGAAAAATCACATGATATCATGATTAATCAAAGAAAATGGGTCCTTTTAAATTACCCAACTAACTTAGATGCTTATAAAGCTAAAATGAGTAGTGATAAATACTTTGATTATGCAATGGATACTATGTGTTATGACTATGCCAAAATGGAAGAAGATCTAACACCTCTAAAACAATTAATGGAAAAAACAGACAAAGTAAGATTGACTGCCTCAAATACAGATATAACTTTTAGTATTAAAAACATGCCAATAATTCCTTGCTGTGGAACAATGAATATTCCAGATGGTGAAATCTACTGTGCTCCAGTAAAAAATTCTGTAAACGGAACAATAACTTATAACACTCCGTCGACTTATCGTGGTAATGTCTACAATGGAGTTAGTCTAACATTTAAAAATGGTAAAATTATTGAAGCAAAATGTGATAACGAACAACAAAATGCTAAATTAAATGAAATATTTAATAGTGATACTGGTGCAAGATATATTGGAGAGTTCTCTTTAGGGCTAAATCCATTAATAACCAAACCAATGAACGATATATTATATGATGAAAAAATAATTGGTAGTATTCACTTTACACCCGGCTCAGCCTATAAAGATAGTTATAATGGTAATGATTCAATAATTCATTGGGACATGGTTTTAATCCAAACCAAAGAATATGGTGGAGGAGATATCTATTTTGATGATGTCTTAATAAGACATAATGGTATCTTTGTTTTAGAAGAATTAAAAAAGTTAAACAAATAAAGCCTAGAGCTTTATTTTTCTTTTTCCTACCCTTGACATATTCCTAATTTAAAATTAAACTAGAATTAGGTTAGAAATAATCTAAAAAAAGAAATGGAGGAATAATATGAAAGACACATTATTCTCCATTATGTTGATCATAAGTGGAATTGTAATTGGAGTAGTATTATTTTACATAATTAATCACTTTAGAGTAAAAAACACTACAAAAATAATTGAGAATATGCTAGAAAACGCCAAAAAAGACGGCGAAAAAGCTAAAAGAGATTTAATATTTGAAGCCAAAGAAGAGTCATATCGCTTAAAACAAGAGACAGAAAAAGAAATAAAAGATAAAAAAGCTGAAGCTAAAGAATTAGAACAACGTCTTATCCAACGTGAACAAAACATGGATAAAAGAGATGAAAATTTCCAAAAAAGAGAACAGCTTTTAGAAGAAAGAGAAGAACATCTTCAACAAAAAATACTTAAAATTCAAAATGATCAAATAGAAATGGAGAATTTAAAAGAGCAACAAATACAACAATTATCTAAAATTAGTAATTTAAATAAAGAACAAGCTAAAAAAATGATTTTAGATAAAGTAGAAGAAAGTATCTCCCAAGAAATATCAGCATACATCAAAGATAAAGAAGATCAAGCAAAATTAGAATCTGACAAAAAAGCTAAAGATTTATTAATCTTATCAATGCAAAAATATGCATCAGAAGTAGTAAATGAACAAACTGTTTCTACTATAGCCTTGCCAAACAATGAAATGAAAGGCCGAATAATAGGAAGAGAAGGTAGGAACATTCGTACCATTGAATCCATAACAGGAGTAGATTTAATAATTGATGATACACCAGAAGCCATAGTTATCTCATCATTTGATCCATTAAGAAGAGAAATTGCCAAAATAACTATTGAAGCTTTAATAAAAGACGGCAGAATCCATCCAACAAGAATTGAAGAGCTTTATGATAAAACAGTTCGTGATATGAAAAATAAAATTTTAGAATATGGTAATAATGCCTTATTTGAACTAGGCCTTGCCAAAATGGACACTGCTTTAGTGGAGTTAGTAGGACGTTTACAATTTCGAACTAGCTATGGGCAAAATGCTCTATCACACTCTATCGAAGTAGCAAACCTTGCTGGTATAATGGCTGCAGAGCTAAATGAAAATGTAAACCTTGCCAAAAGAGCAGGACTATTACATGACATCGGTAAAGCAATAGATCATGAAATTGAGGGTAGCCATGTTGAAATTGGAGTAGAATTAGCTAAAAAATATCATGAAAACGATATTGTAGTAAATGCCATTGCTTCTCATCATCAAGATACTGAAGCTACATCAATAATTTCTATTTTAGTAGCTATCGCTGATACCTTATCAGCCTCACGTCCCGGTGCAAGAAGTGATTCTTTAGAAAGTTACATCAAACGTCTTGAACAACTTGAAGGTATGGCAAGTGATATAAAAGGAATCGATAAAGTTTATGCTCTTCAAGCAGGTAGGGAACTAAGAATCTTAGTAAAACCAGAAGAGATAGATGATTTAACAGCACACAAAATAGCTCGTGAAGTAAAAGAAAAAATAGAAAAAAATATGCAGTATCCTGGTACTATCAAAGTAACAGTTATTCGTGAAGCAAGATATCAAGAAGAAGCTAAATAATAAAACTGAAGTTTAACTTTAAAAACTTTAGTTTTTTTATACAATTTTTAATGTTATAATAAATATAAATGGAGGCAAAATTATGAAAAAAGTAATCTTAATAGATGGTAATAACTTACTTTTTAGAAGTTACTATGCCACTGCCTATAAAGGAAATCTTTTAAGAAACTCTAAAGGATTCCCCACAAATGCTTTATATAGCTTTATCAATATGTTAAATAAAATAATAAGTGAAATGCACCCAAGTTATGTCATGATAGCATTCGATAAAGGTAAAACCTTTCGCCATGAAAAATACACTTCATACAAAGAGGGAAGAAAAGATACTCCCCTTGAATTAAAACAACAATTTCCTGTCGCTAAACAAATTGCTAAATCCATGGGTTTGCATTGCTTTGAAATAGATAACTATGAAGCCGATGATATCATTGGAACATTTGCCAAAGTTGTAGATGAAAATGATGATTTTACAGCAACAATCATAAGTAGTGATAAAGATCTTCTTCAACTAATTAGCAAAGATGTAGATATGAAATTATTAAAATCTAACGACTACATCATGATGAACGAAGAAACATTTTTCTCTACTTATGGTATAACCCCTGATAAAATGATTGATTTAAAAGGTTTAATGGGTGACAGTAGTGATAACATCAAAGGAGTTCGTGGCATTGGTGAAAAAACAGCCCTTGGTTTACTTCAAAAATATGGTAATCTAGAAAATATCTATAAAAACATCGATAATATTTCTGCTAAAACCAAAGAAAAACTTCTAGAAGACAAAGAAAGTGCTTTCTTCTCAAGAGAACTAGCTACAATCTATAAAGACGTTCCTATTGATACATCACTAGACAAAATATCTTACCAAGGAATAATTACTGATGAATACATCTCTTTACTAAAAGAATATGAATTTTCTTCAATAATAAATAAACTAGATATAAAACAAACAAAAGAAGAAAATATTGAATTTGAATACACTACCAATCTAGATACAATTGAAGATTTAGATTACAGCATCTATCTAGAGTGTCAAGGCTCATATCATGATAAAAATGTTTTAGGACTAGCCCTATATCACCCAGATAAATCCTACTTTCTAGAAGGCAAATACTTAGAAAACACTTCCTTTTTTACCAAAGAAACTAAAAAAACAACCTATGATTTAAAAAAACTATTAGCAATCTTAAAATATAAAAATATTCCCTATAATAAAAATTATGATGATTTAATGCTTATCTCTTACTTACTAAACTTAAGTATTAAAGACGATTTATCCTATCTTATGAACATAACTGGGGAAGAAGTAGAACAGCTAGATAACCTTTTAAAAGAAAAAGATTACTCTTTATCATTACTTGCTCAAAACACTATGAAAAAAGCTAAATTTATATATGATAACAAAAATAACTACTATGACCAACTAACAGAGAAAGAAAAAAAACTATATAACGAATTAGACTTACCAACGACCTATGTCCTTGTGGATATGGAAACAACTGGTGTTTTAGTAGATAAAGACTTCCTTTTAAACATGAAAGAAGAACTAAAAGAAAAAATAGATAACGTAACAGAAGAAATCTATAAACTTGCTAATACCACATTTAATATCCAATCTCCTAAACAACTATCAAAAATATTATTTGAAGATTTAAAAATTCCTTATCCTAAAAAAACTAAAAAAGAAAATCTTTCCACCAGTAGTGAAATCCTAGAAAAATTAATAGACTACCCAATCGTAGTAAAAATCTTACTATTTAGAACTCTATCAAAACTATATAGTAATTATTGTCTAGGTTTACTAGAAGAAATAAAAGAAGATGGTAAAATTCATACAACATTTACTCAAACTCTTACAAGAACAGGACGTTTATCTTCCATAAACCCTAATTTACAAAATATTCCTGCAAGAGAAGAGTATGGAAGACTAATAAGAAAAGCCTTTATCCCAAGTAAAGACTCTGTAATCATCTCTAGTGATTACTCCCAAATAGAGCTAAGAATATTTGCCCATATGTCTCATGCTGAAAACCTAATCAAAGCCTTTAATGAAGGTATGGATATTCACACCAAAACAGCCATGGACATCTATCATGTCCAAGAAAAAGATGTCACTAAAACAATGCGTCGTGATGCTAAAGCAGTAAACTTTGGCATATTATATGGTATAAGTGGTTTTGGTCTATCTGAAGATTTAGGAATAAGTCTAAAAGAAGCAAAAAGTTTTATTAATAACTATCTAAATACATATCCCGGAATCAAAAACTATATGGATACTTTAATCAAAGAAGCTAAAGAAACAGGCTATATTCAAACTTTATTTGGTAGAAAACGTCAAATTGAAGAATTAAAAAGTAATAACTTCATGGTAAAAATGCAAGGAGAAAGAATGGCTTTAAACACTCCAATCCAAGGTACTGGAGCAGATATCATCAAAAAAGCTATGATTGAAATAAGTGAAGAATTTAAAAAACAAAACATCAAAGCTAAAATGATAATCCAAGTTCATGATGAACTATTATTTGATTGTCCAAAACAAGAAGAAGAACAAGTAAAAACAATAATCCATGATATCATGGAAAACACCTATAAACTAGATGTACCACTAAAAGTTGACATAAATGTCGGTCAAAATTGGTACGAAGCCAAATAAAATAACAAAAAAGTTTTGCAATTTTAAAAATATCTGATATAATACTAATGTAAACGAGGAGGGATAGTATGGCTAAAGTAGGAAATAGACAAGAAAAAACACTTGCTTGTACAGTTTGCAAAAGTCAAAATTATCGTACATCAAAAAATGTAAAAAATACAACAGATCGTATAGAGTTAAATAAGTTCTGTAAAACTTGTGGTAAGCATACACTACATAAGGAAGAAAAATAGTAAGTAGGTGGAATAATGATAAACGTAAATGATTTAAAAACAGGTATAACAATTAAAGTAGATGATAACATCTATACAGTATTAGAATTTCAACACGTAAAACCGGGAAAAGGTGCTGCTTTTGTAAGAACAAAATTAAAAAATTTAAGAACAGGTGCTACTATTGAAATAACATTTAATTCAGCAACCAAAGTTGAAACTGCAAGAATAGAGAAAAAACCAATGCAATTCTTATATGCAAGTAATGATGAATATAACTTCATGGATATGAACGATTACTCACAGGTTACTATTCCAGCATCAAATCTTAAAGATGATGTAAAATTCTTAAAAGAAAACTTAGATGTTGACATAGCCTTTTATGAAGGTGAAATGTTAGGACTATATTTACCAGACAAAATTGAAATGGAAGTAATTGATACTGAAAAAGCTGTAAAAGGCAACACAACCAACAATGCAATGAAAGATGCTACCCTAGAAACAGGATATGTCATAAAAGTTCCATTATTTATTGAACAAAATGAAAAAATATTAGTTTCAACTAAAGATGGAAAATATGTCTCAAGAGCATAACTAAAACAAAACTATTGGTCTATAGATCAATAGTTTTTCTTTACAATTATTTAAAAATAAACTATAATTTGTATATCAAAAGAGGTAAGATATGGATAAAATTATAGTAATAGACAAAAAGAAAGGTTATACATCAAGAGATATAGTAAACATCTTAACAAAAAAATTAAACACCAAAAAAATAGGACACTTTGGTACTTTAGATCCTTTAGCTACAGGCATATTAGTAATGGGTATTGGTCGTTATACTAAACTATGTAATAATGAAATATTTAATAACAAAACCTACTTAGTTGAAGTAAAAATAGGTATTCAAACAGATACTTTTGACATAACAGGAAAAATCATCAAACAAGCTCCATTAAAAGACTTTGATATAAACAAATTTAAAGAAGTTTTATATTCTTATAAAAAAACCTATCTTCAAGAAGTACCAATCTATTCAGCAGTAAAAATAAATGGTAAAAAACTATTGTCATACGCTAAAGAAAATATACAACCAACTTTACCTAAAAAAGAAGTAACTATCTATAATATCAATTTTATCTCTTATAAAAATGATTTAATAACGTTTGAAATAGATGTAAGCAAAGGAACATACATAAGAAGTTTAGTAAACGATATATCAAAAGACTTAAACTATCCACTTACAGTAAATAACTTAAGAAGAACAAAACAAGGTTGTTTTACTCTAAAAGATGTAAGTGATTATGAACATGATAACTATAACTTTAAAGATATTATAGACATAACCAAAGTAACAGTAAAACAACTAACTAAAGATAAAGAAAAAGAAATATTAAATGGTGTTAAACAAAAACAAGAAAAAGAAGATGAAGATCTAATCCTTTGGAAAAAAAATGATCAAAACATCTTTCTTTATAAAAAAGATAAAACATCTAATTATACTAAACCATATATCTGTTACTTATAAGGAGGTTAAAATGAATTTTAATACTAAAGAAGAACTATTTGAAAGAGTATTACCTGCATTAAAAATAAAAATAGAAGAATTAAAAGAAAAAAATATAATTTTAACTGAAAAAGAATTATTTCTTAAAATTGAAGAAGAAAAATGGAAGAAAAGTAGTAATTTAACATTATCAGATATAGTAAATGATATCTTAAAATATTAAGGAGGATTTACTTATGAAAAACGAATTAATAACCTATGAAAAACTAGAAAAAATAATAAATACTTATATAAAAGATAAAGATAGTCTAAATTTAATAAGAAAGTCTTATGATTTAGCAAATCGTCTTCATGATGGACAAAAAAGAAGAACAGGTGAAGACTACATAACTCACCCTCTTTCAGTTGCGGAAATCTTAACTACTATCAAAGCAGATAAAGAAACATTATGTGCTGCTATATTACATGATGTTTTAGAAGACTGTGATATCACCAAAGAAGAATTAGAAAAAGAATTTGGTCATACCATAGCATCTTTAGTAGACGGAGTAACTAAAATTAATAATATTAACGTATCCACAGAAAACGATTACTTAACAAACTACTATAAAAAAATAATCGTAGGAATAAGTGAAGATGTAAGAGTAATAATAATCAAACTAGCAGATCGTTTACATAATATGCGTACTCTTTATGCTATACCAATAGAAAGACAAAAACTAAAAGCTAAAGAAACCCTAGAAATATTAGCCCCAATTGCTCATAGATTAGGTATGCATAAAATAAAAAGTGAATTAGAAGATCTATCTTTAAGATATTTAAAACCTGAAGTTTACTATGATATTGTAGAAAAACTAAACAATAAAAAAGTTGAAAGAGAAGAATATGTTAGTAAAATGATGGAAGAAGTAAGCAAATTATTAAAAGCTAACAATATCAAACATGAAATAAAAGGTCGAGCTAAAAGTATTTATAGTATCTATAAAAAACTAGATAAAGGAAAACAATTCTCTAATATATATGACTTACTAGCTATAAGAATATTAGTTAACAAAGAACAAGAGTGTTATCTTGCTTTAGGTTTAATTCACTCTAAATATAAACCAATGGCTAAAAGATTTAAAGACTATATAGCTATGCCTAAAACCAATCTATATCAATCACTACATACTACAGTTTTTGGTTTAGATGGTCATTTATTTGAAATTCAAATAAGAACATTTGATATGGATGAATATGCTGAAAATGGAGTAGCATCTCACTGGGCTTATAAAGAGGGCAAAGATGGTGCTATTGCCATGCAAAACATCACTGAAAAGAAACTCCAATTTTATAAATCAATAATAGAATTAAATGAAGACAAAATGTCTGCTAAAGAATTTGTTGCAAGTGTAAAAGATGAAGTATTAAATAATAATATATATGTCTATACCCCAAAAGGTGATGTAATAGAATTAGCAAAAGGAGCAACCCCAATAGACTTTGCTTACAAAGTTCATAGTAAAGTTGGAGATACAACAACAGGTGCTATAGTAAATGATTTAATCGTACCACTATCATATGAATTAAAAAATGGTGACATAGTTAAAATAATAACTAATAAATCTTCTCAAGGTCCTTCAAGAGAGTGGTTAAACATTGCTAAAACAACCCAAGCTAAAAATAAAATAAAAAACTTCTTTAACAAAACAAGTAAAGAAGAATATATAACTTTAGGTAAAGAAGAACTAGAAAAAGAATTAAGACGAAACAAAATATCCATAACAGAATTTACAAAACAAAAAAATATAAATGAAATATTAAAAACAAACAAACTAGAATCTTTAGATGATTTGTATTTTAATATAGGAAACAATAAAATATCAGCCAAAGCCCTAATAAAACAAGAGCAACCAAAAGAAGAACAACCAAAAAAAGTAGAACATATAATCTCTACAGAAAATGATATTTTAGTAGGAAATATTCCTTCAATTCAAACCCATATTGCCAATTGTTGCCTACCAGTTCCAGGAGATAACATTGTAGGATATATAACCCGTGGTAATGGTGTAAGTATCCATAAAATGAGTTGTCAAAATATTAATCATGAAGATGATAGAATAATAAGTGCTAAGTGGAATAATAAAACTAAAAATAAATATGAATCAGACTTAGTAATATATACCAATACTAAAGATAATATCTTATTTGATATAGTCCAAACTGCCTCTAATTTAGCAATTCAAGTAGAAAATATATCTACCCTAGGTAAAGAAACAGGTACCATTTATAGTGTTACAGCCCTAGTAAATAATTTAGATGAATTAAATAAATTAATACTTTCTTATGAACATTTAACTAAAATAATAAGAGTAGAAAGGATTAATAAATAATGAAAGTAGTATGTCAAAAAGTAACTAAAGCAAACGTAAAAGTAAATAATAAAATAGTATCTAAAATATCTAATGGATTACTAATTTTAGTAGGATTTACAACTAATGATAACCAAGAAAAACTAAATAAAATGGCTTCTAAAATACTTTCTTTAAGAATTTTTAATGACTTATCAATCAAAGATATAAATGGCGAAATACTAGTAGTATCACAATTTACACTATATGCTAATACTAGTAAAGGTAATAGACCAAGCTATTCTCTTGCTCTAAATCATCAAGAAGCCAAAATTCTCTATGATAAATTCTGTGATATTTTAAAAGAATCAAATTTAACAATAAAAACAGGAATATTTAGAGAAAATATGCAAGTAACTCTAACAAATGACGGACCAACTACCATAATAATAGAAAATTAAACATAAAAATCTTTATATTAAAACTAATGCGTGATATAATAACTTAAAGGTGAGGTTTATGGAAGATTTAGATTATTTATTAAAAGAATTAAATAAATATAGAAATAATAAAAATTATAGGCAAATACTAGAAGAATTACAAACAAATATTATAAAAATAAACAATGTAAGAATAATTTATAAATTTGCAAAATATGTTATAGATGCCGACATATCTTTACTAGAAGACATAATAATAAAAACTAATAATCCAAGATATATCTATTTATTTGCTAAAGATGTATCTGGGGCTAATATATCTTTATTAGAAGACGCTATAATAGCTACAAAAGATGTAGATTATATTTATTTGTTTGCCAAAGATGTAGCTAATACTAATGTTTTAAGATTAAAAAATGTCATCAAAACTTTTGATAGTGAAAAATATGAAAATCTATTTAATCAAGAAAACAAAAACATAACGTCACAACATCCAATTGATAGTTTAGAAATTTGTTATGAAAAGTTAAAAAGGGAACTAAAATATTAAAAACATAAAGGAGTTATTCATGAAAAAACAGGATATAACAACAATGTTCCATGAGTTTAATAAATATAAAAAAGATCCAAGATATCAAGAATTATTAAAAAATATCCAAACTGCAGTAATAGATTCTTTAAATGCAGAAATAATATATTATTTTACTCTAATTATAAAAGATAATATTGATATAGATTTATTAGAAAATGCAATAACTAACACCAAAGATGCAAAATATATCTATTTCTTTACTAAAGATATACCAAATGCTGATATAAACAAATTAGAAGAAGCAATAATAACTACTAAAAATCCAGAATATATTTATTCATTTATTGTAAATATTAATAATTGTAACAAAGATAGATTAGAAGAAGAATTAATATCCTTAAATTATGCAGAATATATATACAAAATAGCATTACATGAACAGTATTATAATAAAGAAAAATCTTCTTATAAATCAACAATAACAAGATTAGAAAATGCTATAATAGAAAGCGAAAATCCCCAATATGTATGTTTATTTGCTCTTAATATCAAAGGTTGTAATATAACAAGATTAGAAGAAGTATTACTATTTTTAAAACATCCAGAATATATCTATGAAATAGCACTATATGAACAATTAATTCTAGATACAGATACTTTTGTAACACAACATTTAGATAAACTACAAAAAGCAATAATTGAAAGTAATAATCCATTTTATATGTTGTTATTCGCAAGAGATATAAAATCATCAAATAAAGATTTATTGGAACAAGCTATACTAAATACTAAAAATGAAGAATACATAACTTATTATAATAAGTTAATAAAAAATATTGATGTTTCTTTTCCTGAAGATAAACCAAAAGAAAATAAAACAATATCATTTCCTAATCAAAATCAATCTTCGAAAGATGAAATATTAATATGTTATAATAATATTCAAAAGAATCTAACTAGAATAAAAAAATAAATAGTGAAAAGATAAATAAAATGTGTTATTATATAAATAAAGAATAACACATTTTTTGTTATGTTAAAATGGAGGATTCTATGAAAGATAAAAAAACAGTCTGGGGGGGGGGCAACTAGAAAAAATATAATCCTAATCGGAGGATTAGTGTTAACTTTGTTATTAGTAGGAACAAGTTATGCTCTTTTTAGAGCAAACTTATTAGGAAGTAAAATTAATAGTGTTGGAACAGAAAGATTTGAATTACACTTTAAAGAAGGTAATGAACTAAATGTAGTAAATATGTATAAAAGTGATGAAGAAGCAATAAAAGAAGTTCCATACTTTGAATTTACTATTGAAGGCAAATATCAAAAAGGAAGTAGTTTGGATTATACAATATATTTAGAAGAGATATCAAAAGATAAAGATATAACTTTGGAATCTGTTAAATTAAATTTAAAAAAGATAGTAAATAATAAAGAACAAGAAGTATTAAAAACAACAAAAATAAGTGAGTTAGAAAAATATAAAGAAACAGATAATAAATACTCACTATATAGTGATACCATGACTTTTTCCAAAGTATATTCTAATCCAAAAGACACATATAGATTAAGAAGTTGGATAAATGAACAAAACATAGATTTAGGTAATCTTGGGGAAATAGATGGGCCAATAGTAATCGAGCCAAAGAGTTATAAATTTAGAATAAATGTCGAAGCAGGAAATATAGAAGAACAAAATGTCAATGCACCAATACTACTAGACAACATGATACCAGTAATCTATGATGAAGAAAAAGAAAGTTGGGTAAAAACAACTACAGATAATTGGTATAACTATGACAAAAAGCAATGGGCTAATGCTGTAACATTAGACACAACAAAAGCTTATGATTTATCAAAAAATAAAAACCATGCCACAATATCTGGGCCAACAAAAGTATCAAAAGGTTTAAAATTTGACGGAATAGATGATTATATTGATATAGGATATGCAAATAAAGAATTTACAAATGGAATAACAAGAGTTATAAAATTTATTCTTCATCAATTGCCAAGTAATTCAACATATGTTTTGCTTTCGAATACAGAAGCTGGCGGTAGCGCCATTAATATAGAGCCCACTGGAAGATTTGGATTTAATTTGCATGACGGATCTGGTTATACAGATATATATTCTTCTAAAAATTTAGAAATAAATAAAGAATATGAAGTAATAATGACATTTGATAATACTGATGGAAAAATATATTTAAATGGTGAGTTAGTAGGAAGTCATCATTGGGAAACACCAATTAAAATGAAGTCATCATCAAAACCATTTATAATTGGTGCTGAGCCTGACGGAAACAAATATGTATCATATATTAATGCTACATTTCAAGAAGTAAGATTATATGAAAGAGCATTAACCGAAGATGAAGTAAAAAAATTATATAACAATGAAGAGGTAAGCGATAAAGGATTGTTATCATATTATAACTTTGTAGACGAATTTAAACCGGGTCAAGTAATAGATACGGACATGATAACAACAATGTGGGTGTGGATACCAAGATATAAATATAGAATATTTAATGCTAACTTAAATGGTAATGAGGTAGCCGAAGAACAACAAATAGAAATAATGTTTGAAAAAGACACTCAAACAACAGGAACAGTAAATTGTGTCGATAACATCAATAATAGTGAGGGTACAAGTGAATTTTGTGAGGATAAAACAAATGGAGAAATAATAAATGGTGTAAGTACTTATACTCACCCGGCATTTACTTTTGGAGGAAAAGAATTAACAGGATTCTGGTACGGTAAATTTGAAGATAGTGTTGATTCATCATCACATATTTTAATAAAACCAGATGTAATATCAAATCGCTCTAAAACTTTAGCAACAAGATTTCAAGAAATAAGAAGTATGGAATTAAAAAATAATATATATGGATTCCCAAGTAATGCAACAGCTTATACAGAAACCGGAGACTTAACAGGAGATAATAATAACTTTGATACTCATCTAACTAGAAATATGGAGTGGGGTGCAGTAGCTTATTTAACACAATCCAAATATGGAAGATGTACAAATGGCACTTGCACAGAAATATATGTAAATAACACTAGTCAATATACAGGAAGAAGTGGAGGAGTTAATAAAATATTAGGGTCAGGATTTACAACTTATGGAACTTATTCATATGATGACTATTTAATAAATTCAAGTAATGAAAGAACAACAAAAGTTGAGGGTAAAGGTGTTGGAGCAAGTACAACTGGAAATATCTATGGAGTATATGATATGTCTGGAGGTTTATGGGATACTATTATGACAGGTATTAAAGGACAAGATATAACAAGAACAGGTTTTACTAGCTATCCAAACAAAAAATATTATGACGAATATAGCAATGGAACAACCCATTTTGATACAGCTGCTTACAAAAGATGTAAGCTTGGTGATGCAACGAAAGAAATAATAAAAACAATTAATACACAATATGGAGGTTGGTATGGGGACGAAAACTATTTAATTAGTGGCATTTATCAAGTTTTCTATCGCGGTGGTGGAATAACAGAAAGAGGAAACGAAGAATATCGTGGAATATTTGATTTTGCTTGTGATAGCGGATATGCTACTTCAGCTCATACTGATCGTTCTGTATTAGTAATCTATTAAAAAACGCAATAAATAATGCGTTTTTTTAAAAGCCATGATATAATTTAATGGGTGATAAATATGTTTGAATTATTAAGTGATAGATTACAGCAAGTTATAAAAAACATTAAAGGCTATGGTAAAATTACTGAAGAAAATATAGATCCAATGTTAAGAGAAGTAAGATTAGCTTTACTAGAAGCTGATGTTAATTATAAAGTAGTTAAAGAGTTTACTACTACTGTCAAAGAAAAAGCTTTAGGAGAAGAAGTTAAAAAAAGTTTATCTCCAGGAGAAATGTTTGTTGGCATAATAAGAGATGAACTACAATCTTTATTAGGTGGAGATAACCAACAATTAAATCTAACTGGCAATCCAGCAGTTTTAATGTTAGTAGGTTTACAAGGTAGTGGTAAAACAACAACAATTGGTAAATTAGCTAATTTATTAAGAAAAAAACATAATAAAAAGCCTCTTTTAGTTGCTTGTGATATCTATAGACCTGCTGCAATTGATCAATTAAAACAAATTGGTAAGCAATTAAACATCGAAGTATATGAAATGGGTAACACCGATCCCAGAAAGATAGTATCCAATGCTAAAGAATATGCTATTAATAATGGTTATGACTATATTTTAATTGATACTGCAGGAAGACTACATATTGATGAAGAATTAATGCAAGAATTAAAAGACCTAGAATCAATCATGAAGCCTGAAGAAGTTTTACTAGTAATAGACGCCATGATGGGTCAAGACGCCATTAATGTTATAAATGGATTTAATGATAGCCTAAATTTAACTGGTGTTATTTTAACAAAAATGGACGGAGATACTAAAGGTGGTGTTGCTTTATCTGTAAGACATCTTACTAACGTTCCCATAAAATTTATTGGTACCAGTGAAAAACTAGACGGAATAGATTATTTTTATCCTGATAGAATGGCTTCAAGAATAATTGGCATGGGAGATATTTTATCTATCGTCGATAAAGCCGAGGAAGTCTTTGATGAAAAAGACGCCGAAAAGTCATTAAAAAAAATGCAACAAGGCAAATATGATTTAGAAGATTTTTTATCTCAAATGAAACAAATGCGTAAATTAGGTCCCCTAGAAAGTTTATTAAAACTACTTCCGGGTGCAAAAAAAATGGGTCTTGATAAAATAACTATCAATCCTAAAGATTTATCTCATATTGAAGCCATAATTTTATCTATGACAAAATATGAAAGAACTCACCCAGAAATAATTAAAGCTGAAAGAAAACAACGAATTGCTAAAGGCTCTGGTCGAGATGTTAGTGAAGTAAATCGTTTATTAACCCAATTTGAACAAAGTAAAAAAATGCTTAAACAGATGACTAGTGGCAATTTTAAAATGCCATTTTAAATAAAAAATGTGTTTTCCTTTTCCAAAACACATTTTTATTTTTAAAAAATCATCGTTTTCAATATTTTTTGAGTATTAGCAAAATTCTTTTTAGCAATTTTATCTAAAACATCTTTTCCATATTTTTCAACAAGTTCTTCACCAACTGTATCAACATTAGCTCCCGCACCCTTTGGTATAGGCACATGATAGAAATCTGATAATTTATCCATTTCTTTTAAAAATAAATATCTACTAATCATTGAAGCCGTTGCAACAGCCATGTTTTTATCTTCAGCCTTAATCATAAAAGTAATATTTTTTAAAACATTATCACTTTCTTTAATATATTCATAATATCTATCTTCTTTAGCAAACTGATCTACCACAACATATTGAGGTTTCTCTTCAACCTCATTATATAAACTATATAAAACTTTATTATGCATAATTGCTTTAATTTTATTCATATTAGTATCTTTATTATATTTTTGATTATATTCTTCATTACTTAAAATAATACTTTTATATTTAATATCTTTAATAAACTTTGGTACAATCTTTAAAATTTGTTCATCATCAAACTTTTTAGAATCTCCAACCTTTAATTTTTTCAAATCATCAATTTGATCTTTTCTTACATAACTTGCAGTTACTACAATTGGACCAAAATAATCACCAGTTCCAACTTCATCAGAGCCAATTGAAGTACAATATAAATACTTATCATCAACTTTCTTTTTAGTTTTTGAACTATTGCTATTTACTTCTTTCCAGATATTCGCGTCAACATCAGCACTTACCCCTTGAAACATAACTTTTAACGATTGATACATCGTAATAGTAGTATCATCATTTACAGCTTGAAAAATAGCATAGGGAGGAGTTTTTTCTTTAATTTTATCTTTATAATATTCTAACATTTTATTTTTAGTTTCTTCATTAACTCTAATTACAATATTCATTAAATATCACCAACTTTATTTTATCAAAACAAAAACTATAAATCTATAATTTTATTAAACATTATAGCATAAATTTTAAAAATAAGTTATACTAATATTATGGAGGTACAAACTATGAACATTGTAGACGCTATAATTATTGTTATAATTATTTTAGTGGCCTTAAATGGTTTTAAAAATGGTTTCTTTAAACAGTCAGTACTTACAATAGGAACAATCTTAGTATTTGTTCTATCATATTATTTTAAAGATTATTTAGCTAACTTTTTCAGTTACAATCTCCCATTTTTTAATTTTGCTGGTCCTTTTTTAGGATTGAAATCAATAAACATTATCTTATATCAATTATTAGCATTTTTAATAATATTTGTTTTCTTATCCGCCGTTTTAGTAGTCTTACTTAAAATTACAGGTGTCTTTGAAAAAATATTAAAATATACTGTAGTATTGGGAATACCCTCAAAAATATTAGGTTTTATCTTAGGATTAGTTGAGGGATATATAATTGTTTTTATTGCTTTATTTTTCTTAAATCAACCAGCAGTAAATATAAAAGAACTTGATAATTCACGTCTTATGCCCGTAATACTTGATTCATCATATGGTCTATCTAATGTTGTAAAACAAACTAACGAAGCAGTAAAAGAAGTATCTAGTTTAATAAATGATTATAACGAAACCAAAGATGTTGATAAATTTAACTATGACGCTACTAAAATTTTATTAGATAAAAAAATAATAACAAGTGAATATTTAAGTAAATTAAAAGAAAAAAATAAAATTTCTTTTAAAGGAATAGATGATTTAATAAATAATTATAGATAGGAGTAAATTATGATAAAATATTTAGAAAATGAAAATTTAAAAGATTTAGTAAAAGGTGATTTAGTAATAGTAGATTTTTTTGCTACTTGGTGTGGACCTTGTAAGATGTTACAACCAGTTTTAGAAGAATTAAAAGATTATGAAATTATAAAAGTAGATGTAGATCAGCATGAAACTTTAGCCAAAGAATATGCTATTATGTCTGTACCAACTCTTTTAATCTTTAAAAATGGGGAAATTAAAAAAAAGTTAATAGGTTTTAGACCAAAAGAAGCTTTATTAGAAGAAATAAATAATTTATAAAACACTAGACAGACAAAAAAACATATGTTATAATTACATACGTTATAAAAAAAAGCAATCCGCTGGATTTTGTATTTATGATTGCTGGTTAGTAAAGGAGAGTATAGTATGAACGTATTAGACAAGATTGCTAGTAAGCAATTAAAAGACGATATTCCAGAATTTAGAGTTGGAGATACAGTTAGTCTAGATGTAAAAATCATTGAAGGCGGAAAAGAACGTATCCAAGTCTATGAAGGAGTAGTAGTAGCTCGTAAAGGCTCAGGTTTAAGTGAAACATTTACTGTAAGAAAAGAATCATATGGTGTCGGAGTAGAAAGAATATTCCCAGTTCACTCACCAAAACTTGCCAAAATTACTGTTGTAAGAACTGGTAAAGTAAGACGTGGAAAACTTGGTTACTTAAAGAACTATGTAGGTCAATACAAAATTAAAGAAAGAGGACAAAAAACTAAAAGTGAAGATAAGACTTTATAATCATAGTCTTATCTTTTTATTTAAGTGGAGGATATATTATGGATAAAAAAGAAAAGAAATCTATTTGGAAAGAATTATCAACATATTTTATAATTTTTGTATTTGTTGTATTAATAAGAACATTTATTATAACACCAATAAGAGTAAATGGTGCGAGTATGGAAGCCACTTTATTTGATAAAGAAATAATGTTTTTAGATAAAATAAGTTATAAAGTATCTAAAATTAAAAGATTTGATATTATTGTTTTAAAATATCATAACAACATTTTAGATAAAGATGAATACTTAATTAAAAGAGTAATAGGCTTACCAAACGAAACATTAAAATATGAAAACGATAAATTATATATAAATGATGAGTTAGTAGAAGAAAACTTCAACAAAGACACAACAGAAAACTTTAATATAACATCACTAGGCTTTGAAAAAATTCCTGATAATTGTTACATAGTTTTAGGAGATAATCGTAACGACTCAACAGACTCAAGAATATTTGGCTGTGTTGAAAAAGAAAACATCTTAGGTAAAGCAAATTTAGTAATATATCCTTTTAACCATTTTGGCATAAAAAAATAAGAAAGATTTTTTATAAGTCTTTCTTATTCATTTTATTCATACTTCTTTTTTCTTTCATAGATATTCTTGCCTTATTTCCATCATCTAAAGTAACAACTTGTAAATTTAATCCTTGTTTTTTCTTAGTACTATTTAAGGCATGAGATCTTAAGTTTTTAACATTTGGTTTTCTGCTAGATAAATTTTTTGCCATAAAAACTCCTCCTTTTTAAATAAGCATTATAAATTTATCATAAAAAGCTTAATAAGTCAACTTAAACTACTTATTTATTTAAAATATCATCATCTATTTTTTTAATTAACTCTGTTGTTCTATCACTATCTTTAATAGATTTTTCTTTATTAAAGACATCACTATATTTACTAACAATATCATTAATATCGAAATCACTATCTTTTTTCTTTTCTTCTATTTTTATAGAATTATCTAATAAAGGTTTATTAACGAACTTTTCTAAACTTTTTTTAATATCAGGTTTAACATCTTCTTTTGTATTATTTTTCAAGTTCTTATTTTCATCATCAACTCTTAATTTATTAAAGACATCTTTTTTATTATTTACTTCCACCACATCAACATCATCATATAAATTGCTAGGATCATCTTCAATATCTACAAGTCTTAATACTTCACTAATGGAAGTGATACCGTCTAATACTTTTAAAAGTCCGTCTTGTAAAAGAGTTCTTACATCTTTTTTATAAATTAATTTCTTTAATTGTCTTCTGTCAACATGGTTATTTATTGCTTCTCTAATATCATCATTAATAATTAAAACTTCTTGAATAGCAACTCTTCCAGCATATCCATTATGACAACTATCGCACCCTTTAGAATCATATATTTCATCTACGTCAAGATTTAAAACCTTTTTAAATATTCTTTTTTCCACTAAAGAAGTCTTTCTTAGAACGCGACACTTTGGACATAATCTTTTAGCTAAATTTTGAGAGATAATACCTTTTAAAGAAGAGGATAACAAATATCTTTCAACGTTCATATCCAAAAGTCTTTCTATTGTAGTAAGAGAATTATTAGTATGTAAAGTAGATAAAACTAAATGTCCCGTAATAGAAGCACGAATAGCTATTTTACTAGTTTCACTATCACGTATCTCACCAATTAAAATTACATTAGGATCCTGTCTTAAAATTGAACGTAAAACAGTAGCAAAATCAAGCCCAATATCAGGATTAACTTGTACTTGGTTAATACCCTCAATATTCATTTCGATAGGATCTTCTACTGTTATTATATTAATTTCTTCTTTATTTATTCTCTGAAGCATTGAATAAACTGTTGTAGTTTTACCACTTCCAGTTGCACCAGTAATCAAAATAATACCATTTGGACTTTCTAACATTTTAACAATCTTTTTATAGTTATCACTACTAAAATCTAAAGCTTCAATACCTTTTAAACTCATCGAATAATCAAGAATACGAATAACTACTTTCTCACCAAAGTTAGTAGGTAGGGAAGAAACACGCAAATCAACATCTTTATCCAATATTTTTTGTTTAATGGCACCGTCTTGAGGCAATCTCATCTCTGTAATATTCATCCCAGCCAACAACTTAACACGTGTAATTAAATTTCTTTTATATTTATTGCTAACAAGAGCATAATCTTGTAATTCGCCATCAACTCTAACTCTAATTCTCAAATAATTTTCACTAGGATCAAAATGAATATCACTAGCATTTAAATTAATAGCATCTAAAATTATTTCATTTACAATATCTACAATAGCTACTGCTTCAAAATTAAACTCTTTCATAATAATTCCCCTTATTCTTTAATTTATTCTAGTAATTATGATAAATTTATTATATAATAATTTTAAGATATAATCAAGAAGGGGAAAAGAAAATATGAAAAATAATAAAGCATTTGCTATGGCAGAATTACTAACTGTAATTATTTTAATCTTAGTCATATTTGCTATGATCTATTCTACTTTTATACCCACCACTGCAGAATATGAAAAAAGAAAATATTATCAAGATGTATCTTCTACCTACAAAGCTTATTATTACAAAAAAATTTATAAACAGTACTCTTTAATAGATTTAAATAACCAAAAAGATAACTATATAACCTTATATGACGGTACTTGTAATTATCTAGATTCTTCCATGACTAATCTTTGCAATGAATACTCAAATCTTTCTAATATAAAAAAAGCTTTATTAGTAAAAGATATTAATATTACTACAACTGATGAATCCCTAAATGATTATCTAAAATATTTAAAAAACACTAAAAATAGTTCTTATCAAATAATAATAGAAACAAAATCAAATAAATATGCTGCCATAAACTTTTAGAGGTATTTATGAAAAAACTAAATAATCATGCTTTTTCCATTATGGAATTAATAATTTGTTTTTCTATAATTTCTATAATAACTTTAGGTATGTTTAAAGTAATAACATCTTTAAATAGTGGTAATAACAATTTAAGTATCATAAGACAACATGAAGATTTTAAAAATAATTTATTAATAAAAATCCAAAATGATTTAATATTAAAAGGTTACCAAGAATCTAAAGATTGTTCTTTAAATAACATTATCTGTAGAAATATAATCTTTGCTAATAAAGAGACAACTACAATTAAAATAGATTTAAATAACTATATTATCTATTATGATAACATCAAATATTTAATAGACAAAACCTCTTTAATTTTAGATAAAGATAACACTAAAATAACTGAAGAAAATAACATCTTTTTAATAAATATTCCCTTATCATATAAAAACAAAAAAATAAAAGATGACTTAAATATAAATATTGTTCATCCTCTTTTAACTTCCAATAAAACTGGTACTTATGAAATAAAACAAACAAGTATCAATGGAGGACTATTAATTCAGCCTAATGCTAATGCTTCAGATTTAGTAGTTTTTACAACTCATGCTAAAACTGGTTATGTTTATAAAAACGCTATCTTAAAATATAATAATGAAGAACATCTATTAGAAACCAAAGAATTTATCATGCCAGATACTTCTGTTGAAATAATTCCTAATTTTATAAAAGAATAACGTAAATAAGAAAACTTATAATACAGCCAATTATTCCCTGAACAAATCTAGCTTTTAAAAAAGGTAAATAACTTATCTTTTTTTCTTTTAAAATAGACATAATCTGTGCATGAACACAAAACCCTCCAAAACAGATAAAAAATGTCGCAATAATAAACTTATACATAAGACTAATATTAATACTACTAAGTAGTTTAAGTCCACTAGTAACTTCTAAAATACCACACAATAACATAATAATAAAATCATTTTTAATCTTAAACAAATTAGCAATAACATAAGTAATAATTAAAAAACTAATAATAATACCAAATATATCCAACAAAACCTTTAAAGCATTACTAATTGAATTAAATAATAAATCAATAAAACTATCATTATTAATATGATTAATAAAATCTTTAAAAGAAGACTTATCTTTTTCATTAACATAATTTCTATCTCTAAAAATAATACCTACAATAATATTAGAAATAGCTTGAACAACTATTAAAATAACCCCTAATAATTTATTATTTAAAAACATAACCCCAACAGTATTAATTAAAAATAAAGGATTAGAAAAGAAAGTAAAATTTAATATTTTAGAAGCCTCATCTTTATTAATAAGTCCTTTATCAATTAAATTATCAATATATTTTCCCGAAGAAGGAAACCCACTAAAAAAACTCATAAAAAAGATAAAAGATGCTTCTTTTTTAATATGAAAAACTTTATTCATAATATTTTTAAACAATTCTCCTAATAAATTAGCAAACCCAATATTGACTAAAATATTAGAAATAACAAACATTGGAAACAAAGATGGAAACACATTAAAAATAAAAATATTACACCCTAATATTATAGAATTATAAATTTCACTAGAAAAAGCAAAAAAACTAAATAAAAAACCTAATAAAATGCCAATAATTGTCAAAGAAAATAACTTTTTTTTCATAAGTATCATAATCCTTGTTATAATTATATTAAGGAGTAGGATAAAAATGTTCAAAAAAATAAAAAACTTCTTTTTCTATGAAACAGAAGATAATACAACTTTTAAAGAAAGATTTATTAATACTTTAAAAAATCCTAAAGAATTATTAAAGACAGTAATTCCTATTATATTAATTTTAAGTTTACTGTTACCAGTACCATATTACATAACTACATCCGGAGGTATAATTAATCTTGAAGATAAAATAAAAGTAGAAAATAAGCCAAGTATTAAAGGTAGTTTTAACTCGGCCTATGTAACTCAAATAAGAGGTACAGTTTTTAGTTACTTACTATCGTATATCATCCCCGATTATGAAAAAGAAAAAATAAGTGATGTAAAACTAGATAATGAAGAAATAAAAGATTATACTTTTAGGGAAAAATTATATTTTAAACAATCTATTTCTAATGCCACTAAAGTAGCCTTTGATTTGGCAAACGAAAACATAACTAAAGAAAAAGAAGATATCTATGTTGTCTATATAGAAGATAAAACCAAAACTACTCTAAAAGTTCAAGATATTATTTTAAAAGTCTTTGATGAAAAAATATCCTCTAAAGAAGATCTTTTAAATGCTATAAATAAATACTCTTATAAAGATGAAATAAATATGGAAGTATTACGAGGTAATAAAAAAGTAGATACTGTTAGTAAATTTACTACTAATGATAATGAAAAAATATTAGGTATATCTGTTATGGAAGATGTTACTTATAAAAAAGATAAAGATATTACTTTTAAATTTTCTTCCAAAGAAGAAGGACCAAGTGGGGGATTAATGATTGCTTTAAGTATCTACAATCAATTAACAAAAGATGATTTGACCAAAGGAAGAAAAATTGCTGGTACAGGTACCATTTCTTTAGACGGCACAGTAGGAGAAATAGGAGGTATCAAATATAAATTAAAAGGTGCAGTAAAAAATAAAGCAGATATATTTTTAGTGCCAAAAGAAAATTATGACGAGGCTCTAAAATATAAAAAAGAAAAAAATTATGACATCGAATTAGTAAAAGTAGAAACAATTAAAGATGCCATAGAATATTTACAAAAATAAAAAGTAGATCAAAAAAATCTACTTTTATTGTGCTATAACTATAATTGTTCTTTATACTTTTCTCTACACATATCAATAACTTTTAAAGCTTCGTCTTTATCATGAAACTCTTTAGTAACAACTTTAATATTTTGTAATTTTTTATATGTTTCAAAAAAGTTTTTAATTTCCAACAAAACATGATGATTAACATCATTAATATTATTAATATCATCAAATCTAGGATCAACATTATTAACTGCAATTATCTTATTATCATTAAATCCATTATCTATTGTTTCCAAATATCCTACAACTCTAGCATCCATAATACAACCGGGAAATGTAGCTTCCGTAGTTAAAACCAAAATATCCAACGGATCATCATCAAAAGATAAAGTATCTTCAATAAAACCATATTCTGCTGGATAAGTAATTGAAGAATACTGAACTCTATTTAACTTAATTTTTCCAGTTTTCTTATCAACCTCATATTTATTTTTAGTTCCCATAGGAATTTCAATTGTAGCTTCTACTATATCTTTCATAAAACCACCTTTCAAATATTATTGCTACTAAAATTATATAATATAAAAAAATTATTATCAAGACTGTTTAAAATAAGAAAAAAACACCCATTATTAAAATGGTGATAACTTATGATTAAAGAAATATATCTTGGAGCAGGACCATTTCATGGAACAGAAAAATATTTTTCCTTAGTAAAAGGTATTATAAAAACAGAAGTAGGATATATTGATAAAACAGAAATTGTACATCTAAAATTTGATGAAAATAAAATATTATTAAGTGATATCCTAGATTTGTTTTATGACATCATAAATCCTATAGAAATCAAAGAAGAAAAATATAAAAGTATCATTTATTACACAACTGATAAAGAAGTAATAACTTCCTCCCTAAAACAATTACAAGAAAAATATAAAGAAAAAATAACTATTGAAGTCAAAGAATTTTCCAAATTTATAAAAGCGAGTGAAGAAAATCAACAGTATATAACCAAAAACCCCTTTGCTTACTGTCATATCCCAAGAGATAAGATAAGAAAAGCAAAAACTTTTCAAAAAAACAAACCAGCTTTTTCGTTTCTAAATGAATATGTAACCAAATCAAAAGGAACTGAGCCACCTTTTATCAATGCTTACTGGGATTTATATCAAGACGGAATTTATGTTGATATTGAAACAGGCAAAGCTTTATTTTCTTCCACTTCTAAGTATAACAGTGGTTATGGTTGGCCCAGCTTTTACAGTGTTTTAAATGAACAAGAAATCTATATAAAAATAGATTATTCCTATGGTATGATGCGTGAAGAAGTCCTAAGTACAAGTAGTAACAATCATCTAGGATATCGTTTTAATAATGGTCCAATTGATAAAGGAGGCAAAAGATATTCAATCAACAGTGCCTCAATAAAGTTTATCCCCAAAGAAGAATTACAGACAAAAGGTTATAAAAAATATTTAAAATTATTTAAATAATGTCAAGTTTTTACAAGTAAAGTATATATAATTAGCAAAAAATATCCAAAATATCTTTACAAATTATCATTATAAATATAAAATTGTGGTAGGCAGTGGAAATAAGTGGGGAAAAGTGGTGGTTATTATGTTAATGGGAGAGTACCATAGAAATATTGATGAAAAACAACGTCTTGCAATTCCAAGCAAGTTAAAAGAAGAGCTAAAAGAAGAAGTAGTAGTGACAAGAGGATTAGAAAATTGTCTTTTTATCTATCCAGTTTCTTCTTGGGAACAAATAACATCAAAATTAAAAACTTTACCATTTACAAAAAAAGACGCCAGAGCCTTTACAAGAATATTCCTATCTGGAGCCACTGTATGCGATTTTGATAAACAGGGCAGAATAACTTTGACACCACAACACATTGCTTATGCAAACTTAAAAAAAGAGTGTGTCCTACTTGGAGTAAATGATCGCTTAGAACTTTGGGACAAAGCTACTTGGGAAGAGTTCTACACAACTAAAAAAGAAGATTTATCAGATTTAGCAGACCATCTATTTGATATTGATATGTAGGTTTTTATGGAAAAACATATAAGCGTTTTAAAAGAAGAAGCTATTGCTTCACTGCATATTAAAGAAGATGGAATATATGTTGATATGACTTTAGGTTATGCCGGTCATTCACAAGAAATTTTAAAAAGGAATAAAAAGGGGTTTTTATTCGCCTTTGATAAAGATGAGACTGCATGTAATGAAAGTAGCAAAAAATTAAGTATGATATCATCTAATTTCAAAATATTTCATACTGGTAATATCCACATGAAAGAAACATTGGAAAATGAAGGTATCAAAGAAGTAGATGGCTTCTTATATGATCTTGGTGTTTCATCTGCTTTAATCGATGAAAAAGATCGTGGTTTTAGTTATATGCAAGATGCTCGTCTTGATATGCGTATGAATCAAGATGATAAATTAACAGCCTATGAAATTATTAATAATTATAAAGAAAATGAACTAATAAAAATATTTAGACTTTATGGCGAAGAAAAACACGCCGGAAGAATAGCAAGAAATATAATCATAGCAAGGGAAAAAAAGCCAATTACAACCACTCTTGAGTTAGTGGACATAATTGATAAAAGTATTCCATACAAAGATAAAAAATCATCTCATCCAGCAAAAAAAGTATTTCAAGCTTTAAGAATTGAAGTCAATCATGAATTAGAAGAATTTCAAAATTCTCTAGAAGATGCTCTATCAATGTTAAAAATAGACGGTAGGATAGCAGTAATTACTTTCCACTCTCTAGAAGATAGAATCTGTAAAACAATATTTAAAGAAGTAACTGAAGTTGATCCTGTAATAAAAGGATTACCTAATATAGATCCAAGTTTGCTTCCTGATTTTGAATTAATTACTAAAAAACCAATTTTACCAACTCAAATGGAAATTTTAAATAATTCTCGTTCAAAATCAGCCAAACTTCGAGTAATAAAAAGAATAAAATAAAAAAGGTGATAACATGAAAAAGACAAAAAAAAGATTAAGGTTAAAAGGTAATAATTTTCAAAAGATGATATATTTACTAACAATATTAACAGTAGTATCATCACCTTTTATGATGATATATGCCAAAGCAACTTTATCAAAAGTAAATTATGAAGTTGAAGAAGCCAAAGAAAAAATAATAAAAGAAGAAAAAGAAAATGAAAGTTTACAAATGAAGATAAATGAGTTGGCCTCATTAGAAAATTTAGAAAGTATTGCCAAGGAAAAGGGTTTAAGTTATACTAGTGATAGTGTCAAAACTGTAAAATAAGGAAGTGCTTAAATGAAAAAAAAGAGTAGGAGCAAAATAAATTTTATGAACTTGTTTTTAATGCTGACTCTTTTTTGTTTTGGCATTTTTATAGCAAGGTTTACTTATCTTGCAACTGCTAAAACAATTGATGGCATAGATATGGTAGAATTTGCTAAAACAAGAAGCACTGCTAAAGAAGTATTAAAAGCAAATCGCGGAACAATATATGATGCCAATGGTGATATTCTAGCTCAAGATGTTTCTTCATATACTTTAATTGCTTATCTAGATCCCAAAAGAAGTGAAAATGAAGATAAATTATATCATGTTGCTGATAAAGAAAACACCGCTAAACAATTAGCCACCGTAATTGACATGAAAGAAGAAGACATTTTAGATATTTTAAATCAAAAAGATTTATATCAAGTTGAATTTGGTACTGCTGGTAAAGATTTATCCGAACTTCAAAAAGAAAAAATAGATAACTTAAATTTACCGGGCATTGATTTTATTGAAGATAAAAAAAGATATTATCCTAATGGTAAATTTGCTTCTTACACTTTAGGTTATGCCAGAAAAAATGAAGAAGGTCAAATAACCGGAGAAATGGGAATAGAATCTTTATTAGAATATGTCCTAAAAGGTACTGATGGCTACCGTATATATCAAAAAGATGTAAATGGTTTCCAAATACCAGGTACAAAAGAAGATTATCAATCTTCAACTGACGGCAATGATGTTTATTTAACAATCGATTCTAATATTCAATTTTTTATTGAGCAAGCTATGAGCGAAGTAGAAGAAAAATATAAATTTGATTGGATGATTGTTATAATCTGCGATGCTAAAACAGGTAAGATTTTAGGCCTTAGTCAACGACCATCATTTGATCCTAATATATTAGATATTGATAATTGGAACGATTACACAGTCTATCCGTATGAGCCGGGCTCTATTATGAAAATATATACCTACATGGCTGCAATGGAAGCAGGTAAATATAATGCCACAGATAAATTTAAATCAGGTAGTTACACTACAGATGATAACATTACAATATACGACTGGAAAAGATCTGGTTTTGGCAATATAACTTATGATCAAGGTTTTATAACTTCATCAAATGTTGGAGTAATTAACTTAATTAATAAATATATAAATAAGGATATTTTAAAAACTTACTTTAAGAAAATGGGCTTTGGAAGTAAAACAGGAATAACTTTAGCTAATGAATTTGAAGGAAAGATTAGTTTTACTCATCAAACAGAAATTTATAATGCTGGTTTTGGTCAAGGTATTACTACAACACCTATGCAACATATTCAAGCCTTAACATCACTTGCTAATGACGGTACGATGTTAAAACCATATATCATTGATAAGGTAGTAAATAAATCTGGTGAAGTTTTATTTGAGGGAGAAAAAAAAGAATTAGGTCAAGTAGCTTCCAAAGAAACAGTAGAAAAAATAAAACAGTTAATGTATGATACAGTTCACTCAAGTTGGTATGCAGCAACAGGAACAGGTTATAAAGTAAAAGGATATGACTTAATTGGTAAAACAGGTACAGCTCAATTAGTAAACCCAAATACTAATGAATATTACACTAACGATTATTACACTACTAAATCTTTTGTAGGCTTATGGCCTAAAAATGATCCTGAAGTAATAATATATACATCTGTTAACAAATCATCTGGCGGCTCATCCAAGCCTCTTACTACTGTAGTAAAAAGTTTAGTAAAAAACGTTAGTAAATATTTAAATATATTTAGCGATAACAAAGAAACAACAATTGAAAATTATGTTCTTGATGATTATACCAATAAAAGCCTCAAAGAGGTTACAAAAACTTTAAAAGATAAAAATATCGATGTAATAACATTAGGTAGCAAAGATAAAATAGTCGCTCAATACCCTAATAAAGGCGATGTTGTTGGAATAAATGATAAAGTTTTCTTCTTAACCAATGATACAACTTTTACTATGCCTGATTTTAAAGGACTAAGTAGAAAACAAGCCAATGAAGTTTGCAAGTTGCTAAGTTTAGAGTGTGAATTTAAAAATCAAGGATATGTCAAAGAACAAAGCATAAAAAAGGGTACAAAGATAACAAATAAAAAACTAACTTTAACATTAAAAGATATATACTAATTAAAAAAAAGATGTTATAATAAAATCATAATAAGGGAGTGTTGATATGAATAACAGAAGATTATTATTAATTTTAGTAGGCATTTCCATGATACTTTTTGTGGTGGTGGGAACAAGTTATGCTTATCTAACCTTTAGTGTGACTGGAGACGATAACTACATCAAAGCAAGTTGTTTAAAATTAAATATAATTGATGAATCAGAAGGCATAAATTTAGAAAATCAACAACCAATGACTGATGATGCTGGAAAAAATTTAACTAATCCATATACTTTTTCTGTAAAAAATGTTTGCAATACTGAAGCAAAATATAATATAATTCTAGGTGTTTTAAAAGAAGAAGATATTACAAATGCTAGTAATGTAAAAATGTATCTAACAGGACATCAGACAACAGAGCCAAAAGTAGTATCAGAAAGTGCTACTACCTTAAATCAAAGTTTAAGTTCTATAAAAGCAAGCTATTTAATAGATACTGCAACAATTGGTGTTGGTCAAACTCAAACTTATAGTTTAAGGTTATGGATTGCTCAAAATGCATCAAGTTTTACGGGAGGTTTTGACAATAGAATATTAATTGAAGCTTCCCCAAGTGATGAAAAATAATTAATTAAATGAATAATAAACTTCTTTATACATTTTAAATGTTTTAAAGAAGTTTTTGTTTGGGAAAAAAATTAATAAAAAAAATAAAAATTTAATTTATCAGTGAATAATTTATGCAATAATATTATTGAGTCAAGAAGTTTATCAAGCAATATAATTATGTTATAATATTTATGAAATTTATTGCACTTTTTGATGAAATAAATAATTTTAATATAACATTTAATGTAAAAGTAGAAAAAAGGTGCTAAATTAATAAAGAATGTAATGACTGCAAATATAGGTAAAAAATGGAAATTTTTAATGCAGAATTATTATATTTGGTAAAATTTTCCAATTAAGACTTTAGATATGCAAAAGAAAAAAGTAAAAACTAGGCAATATAAAAATAAAGGAAATTTATAAGAAAAAATTTAATTCTTGATATTTTTAAATGAAAGGAGATGAATTCAATGAGTGATAAATTAGGAACAATTTCCAATCTTTTTGAAGGAAAAGAAATAAGAAGTATTTGGGATAGTGAAAAAGAAGAATATTATTTTAGTGTTGTTGATGTTATAAATGCGTTAACTGATAGCAATGATGCTAGAAAATATTGGTCTGTACTAAAGTTAAGATTGAAAAAAGAAGGACCTGAGTTGACTACATTTTGTAGTCAACTGAAGTTAAGAGCAAAAGATGGAAAATTTTACAACACGGATGTATTAGATACTAAGGGAATTTTAAGGCTAATTGAATCAGTCCCATCAAATAAAGCAGAAGTGTTTTGTACAAAATGACATTAAATAAAAATATACAAGATATACTTTATTTTAAAGGAATTATTGATTTTAGCAAAGATTATGTAAAATTAGATATTACTGATAAAAAAGAAAATAATGGTAATTGGAATGTTGTATTGTCTGTTTTAAAATAATCAAATTGTCGTGTTCTTATGATTATATAATTTAATAATAAAGTATTATGATAAAATGAAATATTATTTTTGATTAGTGGTTAAGATATGTTTAATAAAAAGACATATCTTTTATTATGTAAAAATATAAGAAAGAGAGGATAATATATGAATTATGGAATATTTAGAAGTCAGCCAATTATGACTATCAATGATTTAGCACAAATCGGATCACACAATAAAAGAGAAAAGAAAGCATATAAAAGTAATAA
>CANQOV010000009.1 GCA_947625575.1 uncultured Bacilli bacterium
ACTTTTTTATCTTTCATAGAATCCTCCATTTTGACATAACAAAAAAATGTGTTATTCTCTATTTATATAATAACACACTTTTATCTTAATTAAAACTATTTTATTATTTTTCTATTTCTTTCTTTTCCTTTTTTTCTTTTTCTATAATTCTACTTACTTTAGATCTTCTATAATCTTTTTCAGTCTCTTTAATTATATAGATAGGTCTATTCTTTACTTCCAAATAAATCTTTGATAAATAAAGTCCCATAATTCCTATAAAAAATAACTCTATTCCACCAACAAATAATATAATACTACTTATTCCTAAAAAATTACTAAAACCTTGTTCCAAACAAATCATTTTAACTAACATCACAACAAACAATATAACTGCTACTAAACAAAATATTAAACCAACAAAACAACTAAAAACTAATGGTTTAAAAGAAAAACTTATAATCGTCTCTAATGCATAAGAACATAACTTAACAAAACTATCCTTATCTTTACTTTTCTTTCTTTTATGTGGTTTATAACTAATCCACTTAGTATCAAAACCAACATAATTAAATATCCCTTTAGTATATCTATTATACTCTTCTAATTCTAAAATAGCTTCTAATACCTGTTTGGTAAATAATCTAAAATCTCTTTCCCCCATTACAAGATTTAAATTAGTTAATTTATTAACTATCTTATAAAATAATTTAATAAAAACTCTTTTAAAAAATGAACAATTATCATAACTAATTCTAGTAGCAATACAATCATACTTTTCACTTTCTATCATCTCAAACATTTTTATTAATAACTCAATAGGATCATCTGATGAAACACTCACTACAGTTATATAATCTCCACTTGCTCTTTTTAATCCAGCATAAATAGAAGCTTCTTTCCCAAAATGTCTAGACAAAGCAGCATACTTAATATTTTCATCTTTTTTAGAAAGAATTCTAAGTTGTCTTAAAGTAGTATCTGTACTGCCATCATCTACAAATATTAATTCCAAAATAGCTTCTTTTTTCAACTTATCTTTTACTTTATTAATCAAAGTATAAAAATGAGGTAACGTATCATGTTCATTATAACAATAAATCACTACTGATATTTTCTTCATACTACCACTCTTTTCTTATATATTAGTAATTTACTAAATAATATTTTTATTATTATAATAAGCTAAAAAGTTCAATAACAACTCCAAACAAACTTCCCAATCCATAAAGTAAAAACAATATTTTTAAATTTTCTTTTAAATTATGATTTGATTTAAACAACACTAAAATACCTATTCCACTTCCAGTTAATACCCCCGATATTAATTGTCCAAAACTAATAGCATTACCAATATATAACTGTGTAATAATAACACTAGAAGCACAATTGGGAATTAATCCAATTAAACTAGTTATAAAAGGTCCTAACAAAGAATTTTTTAAAAATATTTTAGATAAATAATCTTCAATACCAAGTTGTAAAAAACAATTTAAAATAAAAGTAATTATAAAAATAAATAATGTTGTTTTAAAAGTGTGTTTTAACACTGACAATATAATTTTATTATCTTCACAATGACAATGTTGTTCATCACATATTTTATAATCTAAATTATTATTATTTTTTTTCTTTCTTAATAATAAATCTATAACAAAACCACAACTAATTCCAATAAATAACTTAATTAAAATAATAATTAAAATTAATTTAATCCCAACATTATTAGAAATTAATATAGGTAACATCTCATCACTACAAGATAGATAAACTGCAATTAAAGTACCTAAACTAATTATTCTTGTAATATAAAGATTAGTGGCAATAACAGAAAAACCACATTGTGGTACAATTCCTAATAATGCTCCCAAAAAAGGTCCTAACTTACCAGATTTTTCAATAGTTTTTTTAGTTTTATCCCCTAATTTATGTTCAAAGTACTCAATAATTAAAAATGCCAAAAACAAAAAAGGAATTATTTTTATTGTATCTAAAATACTATGATATAAAACGTGTAATATTTCTTGCATAAAATCTCCCCTTAGTTTCTTAATTTTATTATTAACAAAATAAATTGTCAAATTTTACTTTATTTTACTTTATTCTTCTTAATCGAAGGGCATTAAATACTACAGTTAAACTACTAAACATCATTGCTAAAGATGCCAACATAGGATTTAATACTATTCCTACCCCTCTTAAAATACCAACTGCTACGGGTATCATACAAATATTATAGAAAAATGCCCAAAATAAATTCTCTTTTATATTTTTTATTGTTTTATTACTTATATTAATTAAAGACAAAATTTTTTCTAAATCATTACTCATTAAAACAATATCACAAGAATCTATCGCTACATCAGTTCCCGATTTGACGCTTACCCCAATAAAAGCTTTTGTAAGACTAATTGCATCATTAATTCCGTCTCCTACCATCATTACTTTTTTACCATCTTTTTGTAAATCATCAATAACTTTAGCTTTATCTTTAGGTAAAACATCAGCAATAACTTCATCAATTCCAATATTATCTGCAATTACCTTGGCAGTATCATAATTATCCCCAGTTAACATAATAGGTTTTATCTTTAATTCTTTTAGTTTTTTAATAACAGCCAAAGCTTCTTTTCTAATAACATCTTTTAACCCAATAAGCCCTATTAACTCGTTATCATAAATAACATAGACAATACTACATCTTTGCTTAACAAGCCAATCAAAATCTGCTTCTTTTTTATCTTTAATTGTAACAAAATCAAATAACTTATCATTTCCTACATAAATAACTTTACCATTAATTTTTCCCTTTAACCCAATTCCATTTAAATTTTCAAAATCACTAACTTTCTCTAATTTTAATTTATTATCTAAAGAATAATTTTTAAAAGCACTAGCAATTGGATGTGTTGATAACTCTTCGATTGACGCAACTAACCCAAGTAACTCATTTAAAGAAAGATTACTATAATTAAAAATTTTAAATATCTTTAAAAATCCATAAGTTAATGTCCCAGTCTTATCAAAAACAACTGTATCAATCTTATTAGCATTTTCTAAAACTTCACTTGATTTAACCAATATTCCCTCTTTTGCACAAACACCTTCACTAACAACCATAGCTAAAGGAGTAGCAAGACCCAAAGAACAAGGACAAGCCACTACTAAAACACTAACAAAAATAACTAAACTATCTCCAAAACTATTACCTAAAAGCAAATAAATAAACAAAGTAACTAAAGCAATAACCATAATAAAATATACAAAATAACTACTAACTTTATCTGCAATTCTCTGGATTGGAGCTTTTGTATTAGTAGCTTCCACCACTAATCTTACTATTTCCGATATTGTAGAATCCTTTCCAACTTTTAAAGCTTCGTATTCTATATATCCGTCCATATTAATACTACCAGCAATAACATCATCTCCAATATTTTTCTTAATAGGCTCAGCTTCTCCAGTGATAAACGCTTGATCAACATAAGCACTTCCCTTAGTAACTTTACCATCACATGCTATCTTCATACCTGCTTTACAAATTAAAATATCACCTTTTTTTACTAAATCAATAGTAACCTCTTCTTCTTTTTTCTCATTTTTTAATAAAGCTGTTCTAGGAGTAATACTTACTAACTCTTTTAAAGCAGACTTTGTCTTTTCTTTGCTAATCCCGTCGATATATCTACCTAATTTAATAAAATAAATAATAATAGAACAAGACTCAAAATATAAATTTTCTACATTTCCTTTATTAATTAACAACAAAACTAAACCATAAAAACTATACCCAAAACTAGCTATTACCCCTAAACTAACTAAACTGTCCATATTAGGACTACCATGTAATAAATTTTTAATACCACTTTTAAAAATATCTTTTCCATATATTAAAAATAATATAGCTAAAACAAATAATAAAACAGCATAATTCTTTGGATTTTTAACCATATCAAAATAAAAAACACTAATCTTTAACATATGTCCCATAGCTACATATAACACAATTAAAGCTAAAATACTAAAAATAATTAAAGATGTTTTCCCCTTATTTTTAACCTCATCTTTACCGTCATATATTCCTAAACTAACATACCCTGCTTCTTTGATAAATTTCTCTAAATCTTTTATAGTTAAAAAATCTTCATATTCAATCAAAGCTTGATTTAAAACAAGATTAACACTAGCATTAATAATTCCCTTTTGTTTATTTAAATACTTTTCTAATCCAATAGAACAAGCACTGCAAGTCATACCTCCAATTTTTAATATTGTCTTTTTCATCTTTAATTTCTCGCTGCTCCGTCAACTTGTAAAATAACACCAGTTATATAACTTGCCATATCACTTGCTAAAAACAAGAAAGCATTAGCAATATCACTAGGTTTTCCAATTCTTCCTAAAGGAATAGTTTTAATAAGAGGCTCAATTACTTCTTTAGGTAATTTCTTAACCATATCAGTTTCAATAATTCCAGGAGCAACAGCATTAACCCTAATATTAAATGGTGCAAGTTCTCTTGCTAAAGACTTTGTTAATCCATTAACTGCAAACTTACTAGCAGGATATCCTACCCCTGATGGTTGTCCATAAATACTAACCATTGAACTAGTATTTAAAATAACACCCTTATTTTGTTTTTTCATATACTCTACAACTGCTTTTGTCACATTAAACATTGCTCCTACATTTAAATCCATAATTTTAGCAAAATCTTCACTAGAAACATTTTCAATTTTTTCACTTGAAGAAATACCAGCATTATTAATCAAAATATCAATATGTCCAAACTTTTCATAAATATCTTTAATAACAGAAGATACCTCACTATAATCTAAAAGATTAGGATAAAATCCCAAAACATCCCTATTTTCACTCTTTAATATCTCTATTGCCGATGAAACAGTCTCACTTTTTGAGCCAAACAAAACAACTTTTGCTTTACTATCAACAAAACTACGTACAACCTCAAGTCCAATTCCTCTTGTTCCCCCAGTTACTATAACAACTTTATCTTCAAAATTCATAATATTCTACCTCCTAATAATTATAACATAATAACTTTTATTTTAACAAAAAACTATTTATATTTTATGTTATAATCTTTCTAGGTGGTAATATGTCCAATGGAATAGATCTTATTAATATAAAAAAATTTACCAAAATTTTAGCAAAAACTAATCTTCTAAACAAATGTTTTACCCAAAATGAATTAGAATACATCAAAAAAACAAATAATAATATTTCTACAATCGCAGGTCTTTTTGCTAGTAAAGAAGCTTTTTTAAAATCTCTTAACAAAGGAATAAATAATTATGATTTAAAAGATATTGAAATACTTCATAATAAAGATAACTCTCCCTATATAAATATATCAAACAAAATAAAAAAAGATATAGACTATAAAGACATTTCTTTATCTATATCTCATGACGGCAATTATGCAATTGCCATTGTTACAATCTTATTTTAATCCATTACTATAAATAATATAATTATCGTTCCAAGAACTATAATAACTATCATTTCTATGATCAGTAACAATATTTAAACCTTTTAAATATTCCCCAATATAATTAGAAACTTTAACAGCACCATTATAATTTAAATGATCTCCATTATCTTTAGTTTCTTTATTCCAATTAATATTTAAAACATTTCCTAAATTTAAATCAATAAACGAAACATTATTATCTTCTGCTAAATCCTTTGCCCCCATATGTTTAGAATAACTCCAATTTTTCATACTAGGAGTACTAATTAAAACTAACTTAACATTATTTTCTTCACATAACTTAACAATTTTTTCAAAATACATTACATTGGCACTAGGAATATCCTGTTTTTTTAAAGAAACTTTCATATAATTTCTGTTTTTAGCAGGTTTAACTTTTGTAACATACTTAAACCCTTTATAAACACCACTGTTATTTAAATCATCAACATTATTTAAAAACAGTTCTTTCCAATTATTATGATATCTAAAAATTGGAAAACTATTACTAAAGAAATTATATACCTTAAAATACCAACTCTTATTTTTAGGATTACGATATAATACATTAGCTTCCAAAAAAACCACTTTCAAATCTTGATTTTCTAAAGCTACTTTTAAATTATCATAAGAATCTTTTAATAGTTGAGCCGCACTAGCACAATCATAGACACTATATCCATAATTATGCCATATCTCCATTGGAGAAACAGAAGAATAAATAAGACTATCTCCAATCACAACTGCATCAATACTATTTTTATTTTCACTTAAAATAGAATAATTAGCAATCTTATATAATCCAAACTTTTCAACATTTTTATCAAAAAGTAAAAAGTAACTAATAACATTTATAATTAAAAATAAAATAACAAAAAACAAACCACATTTTAAAACTTTTCTCATAACATCACCTAAAAATCAGCATATATTGGATCAACTGGAGCATAACCAGGTCCATAAGCTCCAAGTAAAATTATTCCTAAAATAAGTGCATAATAGAAAGCCCACCTAACAAATATATTCTTTTGACTTATTCTTTCTCTAACATTTTTACCCTTTTCATTTAAAAGACTGACAACAAATACCACAACTACTCCTAAAATAACAACTAAAAAGTCACAAACATCAAGTCCTAAACTTAAAACTTCTGAAGAAAAACCTTTAAGACTAAACTTAGTAAATATCTTACCAAGCATACCAAAAGCTACACTTAAACTAGGAGCTCTAAATATTAACTCTCCAATAACAACCAAACAACAAGTTTTTATAATTCTCAAAAATTTATAAAATTTATTATCTCTATTAATTTTTAATTTCTTACATACTTTAATTACTGTTGGCTCAAATATATTACCCAATAATATTAAAATTAAATGATAATAACCAAAAACTACAAACGTCCAACCAGCCCCATGCCACAATCCATTTAAAGACCAAACCGCAAATAATGCCATCGAGCCCATAACTTGTGTTGCCACTCTACTTCCAAATAATTTTCTAAACCATGCTGTTATCTTCTTAACAAACTTTGACATTGATACAGGATAAAATATATAATTTTTTAACCATAAACCAAGACTAATATGCCACCTTGACCAAAATTCTGATATATTTTTAGAGAAAAATGGTGCTTTAAAATTCTCTTCTAACTTAATATTAAAAATCTCTGCTGAGCCAATAACAACATCCATTGTCCCAGAAAATTCCATATATAATAAAATAGTATAAAATATTGCTCCTAATGCTAAAACCAAAGAAGAATAACTTCTATAATTGCCAAAAGTTAATTTAACAAAAATATTTAACCTATCAGCAATAACAAACTTCTTAAACATACCAAACAATATTCTTTGATATCCTAAACAAATACTATTATAAGTAGTCTTTTCTCCCTTTAAAAGACTATCACAAACACTAGAAAATCTTGTAATAGGTCCTTCCATTATAATAGGAAAAAAAGATAAATATAACAAAACTTTTAAAAGACTATCACTTGCTTCTACTTTACCATTATAAACATCTACTAAATAAGATATAGCCTGTAATGTATAAAAAGATATTCCAATGGGAGCTAATAACTTAATTAATTTAAAACTATAATTAATCTTTAAAATATCTAATATACCATTAACTATACTACCAAAGAAATTTAAATACTTAAAGAAAAACAAAAAACTTAAATTAAACAAAATAGTAACTACTAAAACTGTTCTTTTTAAACGTTTATATTTTTCTTTAACTACTCTTTTTTCTTCACTTTCTAAATCAGTAATCTTTTCTTCTTTTACTTTATCTATCTTTTTCATCAATAAAGCTGAAAAATAAATAGATAATGATGATAAAATTAAAAATATAATTAACTTTCCACTAATATAAAAGAAGAAAAGATAACTAGCAATAAGTAGTAATACAGGTCTTAATTTCTTAGGAATAATATTATATAAAATTATTACTACAGGTAAAAATGCAAAAATATATATAATATTAAAATAAGACATTATTCTTCCTCTTTAAGTCTTTCAATTAGCTCCCATATCTTCTTAACAGAATTAAAATTACTAGGTATAATTTCCACTGCAGGAACTAAAACCCCAAAATTATTTTCAATCTCACTAATTAATGCCAATATTGTAAGTGAATCTAAATATCTGCCATCTACTAAATTTTCACAACTTTCATAGTCAACTTCTGGTTGTAACTCTTCTAAAATTTCTATTAATTTTTCCATAAAATCACTCCTTTACTTCTGGAAAATTAAATTTACTAGTTTTAACTTTATCTCTAGCCAAAACATCTATTCCGTCTTTTATTAATATTACTTTAGGTAAATCCCTACTTAAAAATAAAGATATACCCTCAGTAACTGAATAAGCACCAACATTTAAAAATACAAAGACATCACCAATATTTAATTTTTTAGTCTTTAAATTTTTAACTAAAAAGTCATTTGTAGTACAAAGTGATCCACATAAATTATATGTCAAAACTTCTTCTGTTTCCTGTTTAGAAATTATTTCATAATGCGGTATCTTAATAGCCATAACTTGTCCATAATAAACCAAATGATTAATGCCACCATCTAAAATGACATAATTACCAAACTTATTAGTTTTCATATCGACAACCTTTGTTAAATACTTTCCACAGCTAGCAGCAATACCACGCCCTATTTCCAAACTAACTTTGCATTTAGCCCTATCAAAAATTTCTTTAAGTCCAACTAAATAACTATCTTCATCAAATGACTCATTTTGATAATAAAAGATAGGTAAACCCGGTCCATATTCAACTTCTTCAATTTCAAAATTTAAACTATCATGACAATCTTTAATAAAATTTAATAAACTATCAAACTCTTTACTTATTATTTCCAAAGAACTTTTTTGAGTCCCTGAAAAATATTCAATACCCTTTATAACTACTAAATCATTATCATTATTTTTAATAATATCTTTAGCTTCCTCTTTAGTAATACCAAACTGACCACCACTATTAAGTCTTATAAGAATATTAATTTTTCTATTATACTTTTTAGCAAGATTAACAAGTAAATTATATTGATTAACTGATTCAATAGTATATCTTAAAATATCAGAATTATTTTTAATAAGACTATCCATTGTTTCTAAATCTTTATAAACTCCAGATATAACCATTTTATTACTAGCTATCTTAAGATTATCACATATCTCATACTCTCCGGGACTACATATTTCAAAACGTTCTACATAATCTTCTAAATACTTAGTAATAAAACTATTAGCCTTAACGGCATACACTAGTCCATATCTATCCCCAAACTTACTTTTTAAATAATTAACTCTATTAATAAGTACATCTATATCAAAAACATAACTTGGGCTACCATACTTACTTAAAATATCCGAAATCATGATACCACCTCTTGTTCTTCTTCCATTAATTTCTTTCTATCAATTTTTCCATTTTTAGTTATAGGAAAAACTTCTTTTTTAACTAATTTACTAGGTATCATATATATAGGCAAATCTTCTTTTAATTTAGAATACAACTCTTTCTTGTCAATATCTCCAATATAAAAACCATATAACTTTTGCTTTTCACTATCAAAAATACAGCAACTTCTAACAACAGAATCTATATTCATCATAGCTTTTTCTATTTCTTCAAGTTCTATTCTATGACCTAAATATTTAATTTGAAAATCTTTTCTTCCATTAAAAACTATCTCATCATCTAAATTATAATAGCCAAGATCTCCAGTCAAATACATATATTCAAGATAATTATCATTATTAGGATTCTTTATAAAATGATTATTTGTATCCAAATTATTATTATAATAACCAAGTCCTAAACAAGTACCTAAAACACAAATTTCTCCCACCACATTTTGTTTATGAATAACTTTCTTATTTTCATCTAATAAAACTACTCTTTCATTAGGAAATGGTTTTCCTATAGGTATAACGTCATATAAAACATCTTTTTTAACTACATGATATAAACAATTACAAGTTATCTCTGATGGACCATACAAATTAACAAAAGTAGCCTTAGTTAACTTTTCCATCCAAATTTTTAAATGTTTTAAAGGCATAACTTCCCCACTAAACAAAACATATCTTACCCAACTAGGAACTTTATAATCAAGTCCATGAAAAGTAGTAAGTAAACAAAGTGCTGAAACAGCCCATATCAAAATAGTAACTTTATTATCACATATATAATCTAAAAGCATACTAGGATTAGAAAAATATCTTTTAGGAATAACCACTAAAGTAGCACCTAATTTTACTGAAGAAAAAATATCTTTAACCGAAACATCAAAATCAAACGGTGCTTGATTGCCAAAAACATCCTTTTCTGTAAAAGAAAACAAATCAGTAAAAACATCAATAAAATCAATAACAGAACGATGTGATATAACAACACCCTTAGGTATTCCAGTTGATCCAGATGTAAAATTAACATACAAAGGATCACAATCTATATGATTTTTATAACAATTATCTAAAACTTCTAAATTAATAGAATAATTTTTTAAATTTTCAATATCTTTAACTGTCAAATCATTAAAATACTCTTTAGCTAAGCGATAATTTTCTTTATTAGTGATAACTAGCTTAGAATTTATTGTTTTTTTAATTTGCATAATTCTATTAATAGGTAACTCCGGATTAATTAAAGTATAAAAACAACCAGCATAACTAACTCCAAAAAAAGATATCAAAGCATCAATACCTTTATCCATAAATATAATTACTGGCTCATTAAAACAACCCTCACCCACAAAAGATCCAACAGCTTTAGCATACATCTGCCATTGTTGATAAGTTATTGTTTTATCCTCTTCTATAACAGCTATTTTATTTTTATATTTCTTAGCCGAATTTTCTAAATAATCAACTACATTTATCATACTACATCTTCCAATCCACTATAAATGAGCATTACATATTAATAATATAATAATTGGCGTTATTTATCAATAATTTTGAAGTAATTTTACGCCTTGTTAACTCAACTTTCGAAAAATATAATATAACAAAACCCAGTTGCACACTACCAACTTTTAGTTGTTTTCTGTAACTTTTAAGTTGCATTTTTATTTATGATAATATAATTTAACTTGTTCTAAAATCTCCATTTGCAATTTTTCTACAACACCCTCACTATAAACATTATCCATATCACTTAAAACACTTCTTGGAAATATTCTTTTCATATCTTCTTCATAGTAAGTTCCGTCTTTAGGGCTCGTATAACCAACTACTTCATAACTATTCCTTGTTTTTTCTACAACGAATCGACAGGGAATAGATACAGCACTATCTTGTTTTATTTCTTCATTTTCTAAATAATACTTTTCTTTTAAAATCCAAGAATAAACATAATAAAAATCTTTTTTCTCTTGTAATAAATATACTCTCATACCAACAAAAGTTTTCTCATTATCATGATGTTTAACCTCTTCATCGCCTTCCCTAACAAGATAATTTTTTACTGCCCAATAAATCTTATCATCTTCGATATTTAATGCTGGTGTATATAAAAACCCCCAAGTACTAAAAAATACTGGTTTATTATTTTTCATCCTATAGACATCTATTCCAAAAAGTGTTAACAAACTAAGTAAAACAACCCCAATAAAAATAACTAAAACATACTTAGCTTTCTTTATCTTCTTAAAAGAGTATCCTAAAGTATTCATAATATTTTTTTCAAACTTTTCTTGATAATCCCTTTTATTTAATCGCTCCCCACTTAACAAATCATTAACTGTAATTCCTAATTGTTCACATAATGGTTTAATCAATGAATAATCTGGCATACCCCTACCATTTTCCCATTTGCTAATAGCTCTATCTGTAACATTTAATGCGTCTGCCAACTCTTGTTGTGTCATATTCTTTTCTTTACGAAGTTCTAAAATAAACTTCCCTATCTTCTCTTGATTCATAAACTACTTCCTTTCACAAAACAATTATAATATTAAAAACTAATAAATTATCCCAACTAATCGTAGAGTTATAAAAAAAGAAGTAATTAATACTTCCTAAATTTAATCAAACTTTTTTAAAACAAACGTTACTAAATCTTTCGCAGAATCTTTATTTATTATTTTACTTTGACTTTTTATCATCTTTTGTTGTAATTTTTTATCTTCTAATAATTTCATAGTATTAAAGATAATCTCATCTAAAGTATTTGATACCAAACTTAAATCATTTTTAGAAAAGAACAAAGCATTATAATTTTCTACCCCCGGAATTGGCATAATATGCACTAAAGGTTTATTCAAAACTGCAACTTCTGTACTAGTAAGTCCTCCCGGTTTAGATAAAACTACATCACTTTCTCTAATATAATCGTTCATGTTATTTACAAAACCTTTAACAATTAAATTTGGATTCTTAATACTTGATAACTTCTTAAATAACTTCTTATTATTTCCACAAATAACAATAACATAAGCATCAATATTATCTAAAACTTTTTCTACAACTGCAACCAAATCTCCAAAACCCATACTACCAGATGTAACTAAAATATTAGGTTTATCTTTCTTTAAAAAGACATTACTTTTCTTTTCTCTAAAAAAACTAGATACAGGAATACCTATAGGAAGTAAAACTTCTTTTTCTATTCCCTTTTTTATAAATTCATCTATTAAAGATTTATGTGGTATTACAAAATAATCAGGCATAGTTTCGTTCCAAAAAGGAATATTAGTATAATCAGTTGCTACATTAATAAGTTTTATGTCCACACCCTCTTTTTTTAAAGCTGTAATAGCCATGGCTGGAAATAAATGTGGACAGATAACTATATTATAATTATTATCTTTTATATATTGATAAACCTTATTTCTAGCTAACTTATTTATTTCATAAACTGGACTAGTAAATCCTAATTTATTATAAGTTTCTCCCAATTTATAAACATTTTTAAAAATTCTTCCCTTACCAGAAACAGATTTTAAATATAACTTCTCTATTCTTCTAGATAATTTAGTTCCTAAAATACTAAAATAATCTACAAAATCACAAACTATTCCTTTAGAATTAAACTCATCTTTTATATATTTACCACAAGAATTATGACCACCACCTGTACTACAGGACAATATCAATATTTTCATTTACTCAACTCCAATTATTATTATACATATTATATAAATAATCTTTATTAAATGTTTTATCCAAAAGTCTTTCATAAGCATTTCTAGGCTCTAAACCATTTTCTTTTTCTCTTGCTCTTACTACTGCACTTATTGTTAATATCATATCAAATATTAAAAAGACAATTATTACAATAATTAAATTCTTCCCTGTTTTTTCAATTGTTTTATTAATAAGTTTTTCAACATGAGGATAAAGAATTTTTATCCATGCTATTCCAAGTATACCCCAGAAAAATGACATCAATAAACATACTCTTCCATTAATATTTAAAAAATTATCACTGTAATCCCAAGCAGAAAATCCCATTACTAATTCCATACCCCAACTCATAATATATTCTAGTATGGAACCAATAATAAAACTTATAAAAAATAATTTAATATATCCCTTATCTTTAAACTTATAAAGTAAAAAAGTAAGAGAACAAGCACATATTCCATAACAGATATTAAAAGGCCCAATAACCAAAGCCGAATGATTAATAAACACACCATGAACAATTAAACTAAATACACCTTCCAAAACCCATCCAAAAATAGACCCAAATATGAATAACCAAAACATATTATAAAAGCCTACTTTTTGTTTTTTTACTACCTTTTCCAACTACATCACCTATTATTATAATATTACTAAATGCCATTTTAATCAATAAATAAAAAATAAAATAATTAATTTCATCATTAAGGATAATTGTCCTTAATGTCTATCTACCAAATAGAAAATTAATTATTTTTTACTTTGGGATCACGATGTCTTGACAAAATTTATTTAAAATATGAATTAATATTGATTTTATAAAATATTAAAGTATAATAATACTAACAATTTAAATATTTAACTTACTTTATCTGTTAAAGAGGTGAGTTTATGGAAATTAAAAATTTAACTTTATCTTTTGGGACACAGGATGTCTTTAGAGATATAAATTTAAATATACAAGAAAATGAAAAGGTTGGCATTGTTGGGGTAAATGGTGCCGGAAAAACCACTTTTTTCAAAGTTATATTAGGATCTCTTACTCCTGATGAAGGTGTTATTAAATTTAAAAATAATGCTCGTAAAGGGTGGCTTCCTCAAGTTATAAGCGAAGAAGTTCCTTCAATGGATATAACTGTTTTTGAGTTTCTCTTATCGGGAAGACCTCTTAAAGAATTGAACGAAGAATTACAAAAAGTGTATGAACAAATTGCTGTAGAAACATCAGAAACAAAACAGAAAGAACTATTTAATAAAGTAGAAAAATTACAAAATAAATTGGAATATTGGAACTATTATAGTGCAGATACAGAACTTTTAAAAATTATAAATGGTATGGCTATTTCTGATGAAATGATTAATCAAAAATTAAGTGAATTATCTGGAGGACAAAAATCGAAAGTAGCTTTTGCCAAATTATTGTACTCAATTCCCGAAATTATTTTATTAGATGAGCCTACAAATCATTTGGACAATGACACTAAACAATTTGTTATAAATTTCTTAAAAAGTTACAAAGGTAGTGTCTATGTTATTTCACATGATATAGATTTTCTTAATGAAATAACTACAAAAACATTATTTTTAGATAAAAGAACTAAAAAAATGGAACTATATGATGGCAATTATGATAGATTTGTAAAACTACATGAAGAACGTGAAAAAAAATTATTAGAAGAAGCAGAACAACAAGAGAAGGAAATAAATAGATTACAAGAAGTTGTGGACAAGTATCAATCATCATCAGGAAAAAGAAAAAGAATGGCTCAAGATCGTGAAAAAAAATTAGAAAAAATGAAAGCTAATAAAATAGAAGTTGCTCCTCAACAAAAAACTGCTCAAATAAAAATGGAAATGCTTAGAGAGAGCAATAATTTCCCTTTAAAAGTAACTGATTTATCTTTTAAATATAATGAAGAATCTCCTAAAGATATAATTCATAATTTATCATTTGAGTTAAAAAAAGGCGAAAAATTTTTAATTGTTGGTGAAAATGGTGTTGGGAAATCAACTTTATTGAAATTAATAGTTGGACAACTAACACCAGATAAAGGTACTATTCAAATAGGAAATAAAACGGATATAGGTTATTATGCTCAAGAACATGAATTATTAGACAATAATAAATCGGTATTAGATAATTTTTCTGACGTTTATATGTCACAAAAACAAGTAAGAAGTGTTTTAGGTAGATTCTTATTTTATGGTGATGATGTCTTTAAAAAAGTATCAGTCTTATCACCCGGAGAAAAAAGTAGAGTTGCTTTAGCAAAATTGTCATTAAAAGGTGCTAATATGTTGATTTTAGATGAGCCAACAAATCATTTAGATCCAGAAACTCAAAAAATTATTGCTGAAACATTTAAAACATTTGAAGGTACAATGTTAGTAGTATCCCATAATCCTGAATTTGTAGATAATTTAGGAATTGAAAGAACATTAATATTGCCTAGTGGGCAATTAGCATTTTATGATAGAAAAACTGTTGAACATTATTATGAAATAAATACAGAAAAAAGATTATTGAAAAGATAGGTGAAGTTATGAAAGAATTAACATTGCAAATCAAACCTGTGGGTAATCATTATAATTTAAATTATAGTTACTGTTATGCGACTCCTTTTAAAAGTAAACAATTTAACACTTAACAACAAAAAAATGTATAACAATTAATTATACATTTTACAAAACACTATAATTATTAATCTCTTGGCTCTTTAGTTTTACTAATAATATTTTTATTAACAGCATCTATTATATAATCATATTCTAAATTATTATTGTAAAAATCAACTTCATAAACAGCTTTACCATTTTTAATGTCAAACTCTACATCAGTAAAAATAACTTCATTAGCACTAAACTTAGAATCATTTAAAGCAATAGTCTTTGCATCTTCTGCACTAATATAGTTATTAGTACTAGGATTAGTACTAGGACTTGTACTTTGATTAGTATCACTACCTGTATTAGAATCACTACTTACCTCACCATTTGAAGGATTAGAGCTATCAGCACTTACATAATTACTATAAATTATAGTACCTGTCTTAGCTTCAATTTCATATGTATACCAAACACGATTATAATAAAATTCAACATCATATTTTTTAAGATCACGATCTAACTCTAAATCAACTTTTTCAAAAACAATATCACTTCTATTAAGATTTGTATCTCTAATGACAATTTCTTTTACTTCTTCTTTTGATAAATAAGTACTCTTAACATAAATAAAATATCCTAAAACACTTAATAAAGTTACCACTACAACACAAACAGTCAATATAATAACTATCTTAAAACTTTTTTTCATAACATAACTCCTTTACTATCTAAATTATACCATATTTTTCTATTTATTTTCATTTTTTAACAAAATTATTCCAATTACCACCAAAATAACCATAGGTACTAAAAACTCTATACCCCTTACTAAAATAAAAACATAAAAAGGACTGCTATTAAAATTTGAATAATATGTTAACCAATCAAAATTTAATAATACAACAAAACATAAAAGTAAAATTAAAGCTGCAAAAAATAATAATATACATGATATTTTTTTAATACCAATTTTTTCTTTTCTAATTCTTTTACTAACAATATAGCTAATAGATAACAAAATATAAGTAATAAAACAAAACATAAATAATAAATAAGTAAATGTTGTAAAAGTAATTTTATCTCCAAAATGATATAAACTTAAAAACTCTGAAGCAGTAAACGTCATTACTAAAGATAAAATAATTACTCCCAAAATAACCAATATCTTTTTCATAATAATCCTTTAACTTATTTAACTACACAAGTAGCACCATCTTTTATGGCAGCTTCTTTACTACTTTCTAAAGTACTAGTATCGTTTTTTAAATCTTCAAAACCTTGTTCTTTTAAAACTTCTTCACTAGCATTTAAAACATCAATATCTAAAATTGTCTTATATTCATATTTTTTATCATCAGTTTCTATTTTTAAACTGACTCCGTCTTTATCAAATTCTTCATTTTCTTTATCCATTGTCTCTTTAAAATAATCCCAATTTTCTTGCACTGTAGAATCAGTAACTTTAGTATTAACTTCCATTGTCATATGTGTTAACTTATCATTTTTATAAGTCATAGAAATAACTTGTTCAAAATCCAAGCCGTCACTACTTTCAACACTTGTACAAACTAATTTTTGTTCTTCATTATTTGTTGTTGCACATCCAGTTATCAAAATTGCAACTAATAAACCTAAAAATACTACACTAATTTTTTTCATAAATACCTCTTTTCATAATTATTATATATTATTCCTAAAAAAAATACAATTTTGTATAAGAAAAATTACAAATAAAAAAGAAACCACTTTAAAACATTAGTTTTATCATAGTTTCTTAAAAATAATTATTTGTTTACTGTTAAATCATCAACATCTTGTTGCCAACTATCTTCATAAATATCTGATCTAAAGTCATCAGTATAATTTTTTAATTTATAATAAATTTCTTTTCTAACTTCAGTAGACTCAGGATAACTAAATAATGGTATTAATCTAGGATTGATACAATAATACAAATCATCTAGACAATTTGGTCTTTCGCTAAACAATTTATCAACATCTTTTGTAGAAGTTATCACATCTTGCTTCAAAGCATCATAGAATAATTGAACATATTCCTTAACATTAACAACATTATTAAGTCTTTCCAATTTTTCTTCAACTTCTTTAAATCTATCTTTCTTATAAGTATCAAAATCAGTATATTTACCGTCAGTTATATCTTCCAATGCCATTGCATCAGATTTATAATTTACATCTGTAAGTTGTAATTGACCAGATTCAGATACTGGTATTGATAAACTTGAATATATTGTTTTTTTCTCTGAATTAATATTACTTGCATATCCAATGAAGCCTTTATCATATCCCGCATAACCAAGCATTTCATAACTAATCCATTTTAAACTATATGAATCAGGTCTACCATAAGGATTATTTGGTTGATACCAATGAACTGTATTAATTCCCTCTCCACCATATCTATTATCTCCTCTTGTTGAAACATCAAATATTCCTGGATAAAGCATAATTTTATTATCTATCAAATCATCTATAGAATCTAATTTTATATCATCAAAATTATCAACTTTCCTTAATGGTGTATACTTAGTAGTATGATATGCTCTATATTTTGCATATTCATCTTCTATATAAGGTTTCCTTACAAAGTCAGGATACTCTTTACCATTTTTATCTACAAACTTAACTTCAGCATTTACATTTGGATAAGATATTTGAACACCTAACATCTTTTGTTCTTCTCTATCCAATTGTAAAAATGCTTTAGCTTCTATATAATCCAACAAATAGATAGTATCGAACATTCTACTATAGAACTCTTGAATTTTTAATGGAGAATTTATTCTTTCAGGAGTTAAATTAGAAGCAACTTCTAAATCTTTTTTATAATTAACTGTCAAATTCATTACAATACCAAGTGCACTAAATTCTTGCATAAATAAGGCATCAGCATAATCTTCTCCACCAGAATCAAATCTTCGACCATTATATTTTAAGAACAATCTATCATCTAAATAGTGAGCACTTTCATGTGACCAAGTCATAAATGTAGGGTGTCCATTATCAAGTGTTCCATCAGTTTTTATATCAGTATCCATAAATCCTGCAACGTTCCACTCAATTCTATCTCCCCAGTTACCAGCATTTACACCATAAGTTGCAGGCCAAACATTAACAACTTCATCAAAATTTTTATGGAACGGCTCAGTTGTTGAATATGGTGTGTTATATACTGACATACCATTTTCATTTTTAGTAGTTCGCTTATCAATTTGATATAGATGAATATCATTAAATATTTGAGGATCTTCAATAATTGCATAAGCTGTATTATAGTATGATTCAATTCTATCTGTATAAGCTTTCATTTTTGTTTCAAATTTAGCTAATTGAGTAACATCATTAGGGTTTGACATATAAACTCTTAAAGCTCCAATTGTAAATTGAGCAGGTGCGGAAATAAGATAAGCTGCATCTTCTGGTAAAGTTAAAATTGGTAAAACATAATTAAATACTGCATAGTTATTTCTATATTTAAAATCTACATTACTAAAGTGATCCCATAAAGTGTATTGTATTTCAGGATGATCCTTAACAGGAATTTCCACTAAAATACCCTTAAATTGATTAGCAACCCACTCACTCATATCATAATTACTAAAATGAGTAACAATATATTCTAAGAAATAAGATATATGTGATTTTTCAGTATAACCACTAAGTACATTAATATATCTAGTATCAGTCTGATTTGTATTAAAGTTATCTCCAGTAAAATCTCCAAGATATAAATCCGCTATCTTCTCTGGAGTTAAACTCTCATCAAAGCCTTGCATATTAAACATAACAAAGTCATAAACTTTCATACCGTCAATATCTAAATCATAGAATCTTCTAAAATAGTTATAAACATATAAAACTTTTTCTATTCTTTTATCTTTCTTAACTTCTCTTTCAATATAACTATTAACACCTTCATCATTAGTTGTATTAGTATAATTACTATTTGCCAAATATTTTAAGACAAAATCTTTTAATTCATTTTTTGTTGTTTCATTATAGAAATCACGATATATTCTACTATCTTCATTTATAGTTATAATATCTAAATTATTAGTATAATCTAATCCTTTAAGATAATTAGTTAAATTATTAACAACTTGTGAAGAAGAATCTATAACATAATGATTATAATTGTAATCAATATTAAGTCCTACAATTTTATATGTTGCAACCATATCATAAGTTTTATCATAACTTACATTAAACTCTTCTTTTTTACCACTTTTATATACTATTTTTATCTTATTAATTTCTTTAACATTATCTTTAGTTAAATAAGTAACTAAATTACCATCTCGGAAAACAGGAGCAATATGAGTAATTACATCATCAATTAACAATGAATCTTTAACATTTTTTGCCAAATCAATGATTTTATCACTATCATAAAAAGGCATTAATTTAAGTAAATTACTATATAAATTTTCTTTAGTCTCATCATAATCACTATTATCTTTACCGTCTACTATAGACGATCTTTCTGCTTGTAAAATTGGAAGATTATCTTTAGAAACATTATTTATATACCAATCTTTACTAGAAAAATTAAGTGTTTCGCTAAATAATTCATTAGTAATATCCGAATCTGTAATTTTATGTTCATCTTCTACTTTAGAATCAGGATCAGTTGAAGAGCCAATATAGTAATTATTAACACTTTCTTTTCGTCCTTGAGAAATTGGATAGTCAATAACACCATAACTTAAACTAAGATTATTTTTAAATGTAGCATTATCTCCTTTACAAGCAATACCACAAATATTACCACGAGACATACCACTATTTAAGTATACATTCGCATAGTTATTTTCATAAGTACCCCCAGAGGCATAACCAACTAAACCTGCTCTAAAATTCCAACCACCAATTATAGAGCCAGCAGCATAACTATTTAAAACATTTGTATCAGTAGCTTGACCAATCAAACCACCTATTTGTTGTCTATTTGCCCAACCTCCAGAATCTATAGTGAAATTAGTAACGCGACAATTTTTAATAGTTGAAGATTTTGCTGTTCCTACAATAACACCAACTGGTTTATCATCAACATTAATTGATTTTTTATATTCATCAATGAAAATACGATCAAAAGTAGCGTTAGTAGCACTAATAGCAATTGTACCATTACCATTAGAGACAGCCATATTAACATTTTTTAATCTCAAATTCTCTACAGTTCCACCATTTACACTAGGATATAATGGTTTAGTTAAATTCTTAATAGTAAAACCATTACCATTTAATGTTCCAGTTAATTCTTTTTCAACATAAGTATTGCCTTCAACTTCTACACCTTTAGCATCATAGTCATGTGTCAATGTTACATTTTCTTCATTTTTAAGTTCTTCAAGTAAAGCTCTAAAAGCATCTTCTGGGTGTGTTTCATTAGAAGCTTTACCATTTTCTTTCACACGACCAAAATCTATTCTTATAATTTGATTATTTTTATCTCCCTCTTTAGTAACATAATCATAATCTAAAATTAATATCAAACGATCATCAACATTTTTAACTTCTTTAATTTTTGCACGTACAGTAGGCATTTGTTCCATAACAACTTCAACAAAATATGACTCTAAATTTTGATTTAATTCACTTTCAGATATTTCATTTACAATAGTTATTTTTTCACTGCCATTTTCTTCTTCAACTTTATACAAATTAACATCTTTAATATTTTTAAATTCAATATTATTTTTATCTAAAGATATTAACTCTTTTAAAATAACAGCATTTTCTTTATGATTATCACTACCCTTAGCAATATCTATATCTCTATCATAAGTAGCAATTACATAAACATTATATCTTAAAACATCTTTTTCTTTAGTAAATGTAATTTCATTTTGATAATCTTTTTCATAGACTACTTTGCCATCTTCAGTAGTTATTTTTATCTTATTTTCTAATAAAGAATTATCAGAATCTTTTAAATTAAATGTCACTTTAATACTATCTTTTAACTCTTCATATCTAAAATCTTTAACCAAAACAACATCTTTTAATACCTCTGGATTAAATGTATAAGATTTATTCAAAGTTATCTTCTTACCATTATTTAAAATAATATCTGTTACTACTATTTCTTTTTCTCCTGATGCATGATATCCCTCTAGGACTAACTCATATCCATTAGCAGTTTTAGTTATATCATACTCTTTATCATCAATAACTACTTTACTAGGCTCGTTATCTAACATCTCATCAATATTACTAATATCAAAATATAACTTAATCTTTTCATTTTTTTCAAAATATCGATCATTATTATTACTAATAGCTCTGCCATTTTCAATAGCAATTTTTTCATAAGTATCTTTTGAATACAATCCATAAGTAACTTTTAACAATTCATCTTTTGTTTTTAAATTCTTATCATTTTCTAAATCACTATCTAAATCATAATTTCCTGTAAAAGTTAAATCCATATTTTTATCTTTAGTAACATCTTTAAATACCACATGATTTTTACCAGCTTTGCTAGTCATTGTCTTGCCATCAAACAAAACTTCTCCATTAAAGTTCTCTTCTTTTTCAGTTTCATCTAAAATCACATCAAAATCCACTGTTACCTGAGATTTTTCATAATCATCTGTAATAACTAAATTATCAATTTGAGGTTTATCTTTCAAAACATCAACTGTAATTTCTTTTTCTTTTACAGAATACATATCAGTTTTATAAACATTATAATAACCGTCTACAGTTAATTGAACTCTATTAGCTTTAATAGTTAATTTACCTGCTTCACTAGGAATTTCAAAATATACTTTAGAATTATACTCACTTGTTTTAGAAGCTGGATAATTAAGTCCATTAATAGTAATACTTGATACTTGTGAATAATCTGTTCTATATTTAGTTTTAGCATAAGATCTAATACTATCTCCTACATAAACTTCAAACATTACTTGGAAATCTTTTTGATTTTTAGTAGGGAACATATTATCAACTGGTTTATTACTACTATTAGTTACATACATATTACTGATATAAATATCGTCTATATGTGTTAGTATTGTAGTATCATCAAGTTTCTTATCAGTATATGTATATTTATCAGAAAGTTCATAATCTGCTAAAACCCTAACAGTATATAATCCGTCAACATTATTTGAATAAGATAAACTTACATTTACAGTCTTATTTGATATAAAATCATCTTTATTTATTTCTTTTTTATCTACTATTTTTCCAAGAGAATCTACAATAACTACATATAATTTTTTAGTAGCCAAATTCTCATCTTTTAAATTAAATGATACTTTAATATTTTTATTATCTTTATCGTCTGAAGCAGTAAGATTTTCTATAGATGGTGCTTCTTTTAAAACTGTATATGTTAAAGTACTAGCTTCATAATCTTTACCATTATAAAATGTTTTCAAACTAGTTAATCCAACATTATTTAAAGTCACAGTATGTTTTCCTACAGTAGTATCTGCACCCTCTAGCTGAATTTCATAATTATTACCACTTCTAGTAACAATATTATAATTTTTATCTTCCTTATCTTTTATTGTTAAATTAGCATTAGCTATAGTAGCATTTCTATTATTTGTACTCTTAAAAGACACAACTGGTACTTCACCAACTTGTAAAGTATCTGTAATTGAAACATCAGTTAAAGTAAAATTATAATCTCCACCCAAAGTAAATTCTTGAGTTAACATCACAGCATTATCAAATGAATTTTTATTATCATTTCTTTTGCTATCTAAATCATAACTACCTACAATTTCAACATCGTAACTCTTACCCTCAGTAGCTTCAAATGTAATTGTTGTCTTTCCTTTTTTTACCTCAGTACTAGCAATTTTTTGACTTCCGTCATAGATACTAACAACACCACTTTCAAAAGCCGAATCATCATCTACTAATTCAAAACTTAATTTCTTTTTCTCATCATCTAAATTAAATTTATTAACATAAGGTATATCTTTCAAAACTTCTCTTGTCATTTTTAAAGATGTTTCTACTACTTTACCATTATCTAATTCAACTTCAGTAATTTTAAAATCATATTTACCTGCATCTAAAGGTGTTTGAATCTTAACAGCATAAATACCATTATTGTATATTACATCATAGTATTCTTCACCAATTTTTACTCTTGTAACCTTAACATCTTTTGGAGTAATACTAGCTTTAAACTTAAGAGTAATCTCTCCTTTATTTACATAATAATCACTATCACTACTCTGTTCAGTTAATTTAACTTTTGATTTATCTGTTACATCTTCGGTAACATGACCAACATCTTCAACATCTACTTTACCGTCATTATTAGTATCATAATCACTATTAGGTCTTACCAAAGGTTTACTATCATTAGAACTATCGGTTTCATCTTGCTCTTTTGTACCTTCTATATCAATTAGATAATCAATTATTTCTTGAGCGTCATCATAATCTTTTTTACCATCATCATTAACATCTTTTTTACCAAAATTAATAATAAACAAAACAAAAATTATTACAAGTAGTACTATCTCCAAAGCTAGTAAATAAAATAAAGTCTTTCTACTTTTCATATTTTTATACTTGTTTATATATATATATATATATATATATATTGAGGCCATTAATAAGGCAACTTCAACAACTATAAGAGTAACTATAATTGGCACATTACTAAATGTTGCCATTACTTTTTCTTTATCTGCAGTAATAACATTTTCACTATTTGTAGGTATTGACTCTCCTTTTTCAGCATCACGAGTAACTAAAACTTTAACAGAAGTAGTAGGAAAAGTTGTTTTATCTTTGCCATCAGAAGAAGAAATATTTGTTAAAGCTATATTTGTATCTCCAACATTGGCATCTTTTTTAACTTTCAAATGAACACTAAAAAGATTTCCATTTTGAGCAATACTACCAGTACGATTAATTATTCCAAATTTATTATTTTCTTTATTATAAGAAATTGTTTCAGTTTGAGAAACTACAAAATCATCTACATCAATCATCTGAAAAACATTAGTATCATATTTTAATGTAGCCATTATAGCATAAGAATCTAAACCACTAGGAACACTTGCACTTACAACAATTTCATCATTTATCGTCAAATCTGTTTTATCAACTTTTAATTCTATTTCATCTTTAGCAAACACACTAATTGGCAATAGCAAAAATGAAATTAGAAAAATTAAGACAATATTTTTTATTTTTATATTCATTGGTTACTCGCCTCCAAAAACATCCAAAACTTTTCAATATTATTTTATTATATTTTTTTAAATAAAACAACTAATTTATAAATTTTTACAATTAGCAAAGGTAACCATATTTAATAATGATAATCTTAATCATAATATTCTTATTTTAAAAAGCCAATACCATTATTTACACTTGACATATTTAAGTATTAATTTTTCTATTTTTTAGCTACTTGAAAATATAATTTATACTAAAAACAAAAGCATACACTTTTTTGTGTACACTTTAATTTTATAACTTAACTTTAACTTATATCCTATAACCCAATTTTATTAATTCTTCATATGCTAAAGGACTTATCATATCTTTATTTAAACTTTTAATATCTAACCACTTTGCCCCTAAAGAATCATCATTTATAGAATCTATTTCTACATCTTTTTTAATTTCATTATCAAATTCTAATATTTTATAAAATATTCCCGTATGGTGTACTTCAACAATAGTATCATCATTGTAATTCCAGTCAAAATAAACAGAATTTACATCAAAAAGTTGATAATTTTTAAGTTCAATTCCTACCTCTTCCATTAATTCCCTTTTTAAAGTTTCAACTGGTTTTTCACGGAATTCAATTGTACCTCCCGGCAAATCCAACTTTCCATTATATGGCCCACCAAATTTTTTTATTAGCAATATTTTATCATTTTGTATTATTAATCCATAAACTCCATACTGCCTATACTTTTTTTTATTCATATTTTTTTTCATATATCCTATAACCCAATTTTATTAATTCTTCATATGCTAAAGGACTTATCATATCTTTATTTAAACTTTTAATATCTAACCACTTAGCTCCTAAAGAATCCTGACCATCAGCAGTTTCTTTAACATCATCGCTATCAACTTCAACAATATATATTATACCAATATGATGCATTGCTTCCATTTCTTCATGATGTGACCAATTAACCACTACTGAATTAGCGTCAAATAACGTAAATGTTTTAATATTTACTCCTGTTTCTTCCAACAATTCTCTTTTTAAAGTCTCAACTGGTTTTTCACCGTGTTCAATACTTCCACCGGGTAAATCATATTTTCCTGTGTAAGCACCTCTTGATTTTTCAACTAACAATATTTTATCATCATGTATAACAATTCCATAAACTCCCAAATGTCTAGTTTCTTTCATAAATTTTTCCATACTCCTTTATCAATTTATAAACTAAATCCATTCTTTTTTTATCTTCCAAATTTAAATCTATATTTTCAAAATAATTATATAATCTAATCAATTTAAATTCAACTAACTTATTAAAATAGTTCATATCTACCTCAAAATATTTTAAAACAATATCCCAAGGAATATCTTTATAATTACATAAATAATATAAAGTTAAAAACGAAGCTAACTGCATAGATTTAGGGTACTTTTTTAAATTATCAAAGTCCATAAAATATATTTTTTCATTATTAACTATAATATTAGTATCATTTAAATCATCATGAATAATAATCTTGTTTTCTTTATCTATTTCTTCATGTAAATCTTTATCATCAATCATCAATTTAACAATTGCTCTTACCTCATCATCCTTAATTGTTTTAGATAATAAATTTAATTTATTTAATAGTGTTTCATTTTTACAAGGAATATACTTTGACATTTCTTCTAGTCTTAAAGATAATTTATAAACATTTTTAATTAACTCATCATCACTTATTTTAGTTTTTCTATTATCAACATATGGATAGTATTTAACAATATAATTATCTTTATTTTTATAGTAATGTAATAAAGGTATAACATTAATATATCCACCTAAATTACATAATATATCCTGCTCATTTTTTGTATATTGCAAATTACTGTTTTTAGAATATTTTCTAACATACCACCTACTATTTACTTCTAAGACATCTACTCTACTTTTAAAATCATTTTTTAGTTCTTTTACAAGCACAAAATCCTGTTTTTCAAAATCAAATAAAACATGCACTATTGCTTCATTTTTTAATAATTTATACCACCACAGCCAATAATCTTTCTTTTGACTATCACTTTCTAAATTAAGTGCATATAATTGATTATAGTAAAACTTCTCTAACAAAACCTTTATTATAAAGAAATAATAATACTCTCTTATTTTATTTAAATTAAAATTATGACTGCGATAATAAGAAATTATCTTTTTTGAATAATTAACATCAAAATAGCCATTATCAAAACAATTTTTTATTAAAAAACTTGCTGCTTCATACTCAAATGGACCTTTCATTACTTCATCAAAATCAATTAAATAAGCTTTTTTATTCCAAATAATATTTTTATATGATAAATCTCCATGAATTATAACATCATCGCAAGACGAAACAATATTTAATTCTTTGTATTTTCTTATAATATCTTTTATGATTGGATTATCTATATTTTTTAACTTTTTATAATAGAAATAAACTTTATCATAGATAGAATTACTACAAATATTTGATTCTATTTGAACATTAATCTTTTTACACTCCAAAAATATTTGATTAATTTGTTCTTTTGAAAAATATCTATGCATTTTCCCCTTTATATAAGAAAAAATTCCAACTTTATAAGTTTTAAATGAATAAAAATCTATTAATTTATTACAATTTATATCTTTATCAAGTACATATTTTATTAAATCATAATTATAATTTTTCAACTTATGATAGAACTTAACTATTACATCTTTATTGTTATACTTACATTTTATAACATAATTAGCCCCACCATTTTTCATCTCTTTAATATTTTTTAAATTTAATTTATCACATATATCTTTGATTTCTTTTTTTTCATTAAATTCTCTTATTGCCTCTTTATAAATAGCTATATTTTGCTTAGCAATAACATCTGGAGAATACTTTTTTAATATTTCACATCTTCCATTTTTACCACACTTTTTAGCTAACTCTTTATCTAAAAATAAATTAATAACTTTATCAGCTAATTCTTTATAGTCTAATGGATCATACAAAATACCGGATTCATTATCAGTAATCATTTCTCTAATTCCCGTGTTGTTACTAGCTACAATTGGCAACTCTGTAAGCAACTGCTCCATAGCTACATAAGGTAAATTATCGAACAAAGACGGTATAACACCAATTCTTGCTTCATTAAAATATTTATTTAAATCTTTATTATCTATCTGTCCTAAAAATTCTATATACTTATGATATTTTTTAGGAATCATATTTAAAAATGCGTCTTTTGCCACCACACCTTGTTGTTCTAAACTATTATAATCCCCAATTAATTGAAACTTAATATCTTCATCTTTTAAATTGTCCATTATAAGTGGTATTGCCTTAGCAAATACAAAAACACCTTTTCTTTCAATTACTTTACCACAAAATAATATTTTCTTTGAATTATGTGCATTTTCTAAAGGATAAAAATCATAAATATTAGCAGGATTCCCTACAACTTCTATTTTATTTACATCATCTATTTGATGATATTTTGGCATTAAAGACTTCAAAATCTCTGAACAGCAAATTACTTTATCAGATTTATTAATTATATAATTTTCATTTTTATAAATTGCATTTTCTATTCTTTCAGGAAACATCGATGAGCCATTATTAAACTTTTTTATAAAAGTATATGAGGTATGTAACTTAGTAACCACAGGTATTGTCTCTTTTTTTAAAAACGTTATCATTTCTGCAGATAATTCTGGAGATTCAATTACATCAATATGGTCAAACTGATTTATTTCATTTATTGTATCTGCTAAATCTTTTCTATATGAATAATAATCATTTAATGTTCTATAAGGGAAATTTTTAACTAATCTTATAACATGGATATTATCTTCATAATAACGTCTAGGATTTGTAAATGTTCCACAAACTACAGTAACTTTACAATTGTTTTTCACTAAAGCATCTGCAATTCTTTTTTGATAAATTGCTATTCCACCCATTGTGGTTTCTTTTGGATATTCAAAATTTACTAAACAAACATGCATTTTCTTTTTATTTTCATTAAACTCTTTAATTACTTCTTTATAAATAGCTATATTTTGTTTAGCAATAACATCCGAAGAATACTTTTTTAATATTTCACATCTTCCATTTTTACCACACTTTTTAGATAACTCTTTATCTAAAAACAAATTTATAACTTTATTAGCTAATTCTTTATAGTCTAATGGATCATACAAAATACCAGATTCATTATCAGTAATCATCTCTCTAATTCCTGTGTTGTTACTTGCCACAATTGGCAACTCTGTAAGCAACTGCTCCATGGCTACATAAGGTAAATTATCGAACAAAGACGGTATAACACCAATTCTTGCTTCATTAAAATATTTATTTAAATCTTTATTATCTATCTGTCCTAAAAATTCTATATACTTATGATATTTTTTAGCTAATAAATTATATATTTGTTGTTTAACGTTTTCTCCTTTACTATTTTTCATTAAATAATTACCAATAAATTGAAATTTAATATCATCATCTTTTAAATAATCCACTATAAGCGGTATTGCTTTTACCAATACAAAAATCCCTTTTCTCTTTTCTAAACTTCCACAAAATAAAATTTTCTTTGAATTATGAGCATTTTCTAAAGGATAAAAATCATTTGTATTAATAGGATTACCCACAACTTCTATTTTATTTATATCATCTATTTGATGATACTTTGGCATTAAAGGTTTCAAAATTTCTGAACAACATATTACTTTATCAGCATATTTTATAACTAAATCTTCATTTTTTATAATTTCTTTATGCAACTTTTGAGGAAGACTAGTCTTATTCATAATTGACCAAATATTATATGAAGTATGTAACTTTACCACTACTGGAATATTTCTATTTTTTAAAAATTCTATAATTTCTGCTGAAAATTCTGGAGTTTCAACTATGTCTATAGGATCTTTTTTATTAATTTCATTAATTATTTTTTTTATTTTTTTCCTATAATTATAATAAGTTTCAACAGTTTCCTCATTTCTAATTGTATGAAGTCTAATTACATGAATATTATCTTCATAATAATCATAATCATCTTTATCTGTACCACATATAACTGTTACTTTGTTCCCACTTTTAACTAATTCTTTAGACAATAAATACTGATATGTTGCAATTCCCCCAAAACTAGTATCTTTTGGATATTCAACCCCTACTAAACAAACATGCATTATTTTTTAATCCTCCTTACTACACCTTTTTCCTTTATTACATTATTAGCTAATAAAAAATTAGAAACAATTTGGTTAACTTGAATTATTGAATAAGAATCAGAAATTAACGATAAACTACATATTTTATAAACCTTATCAAAATAATTATTATAATCATTAATGGCATATCGAATTCTCTCATCCAGTTTAGCCTCTTCTAATCTATTATTATTTCTAGCTATCATACACTCTTTAATATTGCTAAAAGATAATAGAATAATTGTTGTCTTAGGATTTTCTTGATAAAAACTTAAAATATTTTTATAAGAAGTTAGTAATAGAGTTGGATAATCATTTTGAAAGTTATTCATATAACCATATTTATCTTTTGTTCCACTTGTAAAGAAGAAACAATTTCTATTAGCCATTTTAATAAATTCTTCTTCACTAACATAATGATAATAGGTATCATCATCTCTTTTTTCACGTGTTGTAAAACATATTGGCATATTTACATGGTAATTTTGTATTAAATAATCTGCAATTGTACTTTTTCCAACACCACTTGGACCAACAATAGCAATAATATCCTTGTTCATAATATACCCCCACTTTTCCCTTTTTCATTTGTTGAGATTATTATACTATTTTTATCCAAAAATGTAAATTTAGCATAAAAATTATTATAAAACAATAAAACAAACCATATAAATAGTTTGTTTATAAAATTTATAACCCGTAACATTATTAATAAAACAATTTAGCCATTTATTCTTATGCAAACCTCTTCCATAATGATTTCTAATTTAACATTTTGATTTTCAAATAATATAATTTCATTTTTTTACTAAAGTAAAACTGCACTATTTAATAATTTTATAAATATAAAAAATATTAATTACAACAAAATAAAAGCTATACTATTACAAACAACCGCTATAAAAAACATAACACCAGCAATCAAATCAGTCTTATCTTTTCTTATTTTATAACGACTTAAAAAAGTAACACAATTATAAGCACATAACAAACTAACAATAGAGGCCATAGACATATTTTTAAAAAATGAAATTAATATTAAAAATATAGAAAATAAAGCCATACCAATAATTCCATATTTCATGGATTTTAAATTTACCAATTCCGATAATTTAATAATATTTTCTTCACTCTTTTTTTCTATATCTTTTTCTTCTATCAATTCTCCTGCAAGTATATCATTTACACTTACATCTAATATCTCACTAAGTGGTTTAAGCAAAGACATATCCATTAAACATAATCCTCTTTCCCACTTACTTACAGCATTTTTAGTAATACCTAGTTTTTCAGCCAGTTCTTCTTGTGTCAATTCTTTTGACTTCCTTTGTTTAGCAATAAATTTACCAATTTTTTCTTGATCCATACTTTTAGCTCCTTTCAAGAAGAACTATAACATTTAAACATCATTTTTTAAACATACTAAAAGTTTACTTTTAATAATTATTTAAATTACTTTGTCATCATACTTGTAATTTATTTTATAAAAAGGATTCAACAACAAATAATTTATTTTCATTACTATCCCAAAGAATAATGATTTCACTGTTATCATCATGTCTATTATACCAATATCTACAATTAGAATAATAAGGATACATTTCTTTTGAAACTTTAATTTCACTTAACCAATTATCTATAACTTCATTATAAATAGAATTTTTTTCATCAATAGACCAATCAAATATTTTATTTATTTCAGTTTCATCATTTTCTTCGTATGAAAAAACATGATATCTAATTCCATCTCCATGAAAACTTGGACCATCATCCACACTATAAACTTCTTTAAACATTTTCTTTGGTAGATTAATATTCCAATTTATTTTTAAAACACTAGAATAATCTGTCAAATTATTATACATAATAATTCCTAATAAGCCACATACAATTATTATAAAAACAATAACAGCAACTAATACTATTCTTCTTTTACTCATAGTTAACCTCCAACAAATTACTATTTATTTGACTCATACAAATTGTAATTTGCACTTATTAAAATTGTTTAATCCACATTTACACCTTTCTTGAATACTTTTATATCTATGAAATAATAGATACCAATTAAAATGATATATAAGCATATTCCTAAAGTCAAAGCTGTTTTTACAATATCAACTGAAAGTGTATTACTATTTGAATTAAATAAATCCATAATATTTGGATTAAATAAACCAATGATATAAATAATTAAAACTGATATTACACCAACAAATAGGTAGTTTAAGAAACCATAAATAATTGATTTAGCCATTTTTAAATTATTAGATCTATGTCCTAGTAATATACCTGTAAAACCTGCTTGTAATATAGTCG
>CANQOV010000010.1 GCA_947625575.1 uncultured Bacilli bacterium
TTAGAAATTTCGTGTCTTTTTGTAGTGTCTATAATATCATAAAATTTTATTCTTGACAAATCTTAGAATGTCACAAAAAATTAATCTTTAAAATACTTGTGTTATAATTAAAAAGGAGGTAAAAATGTTAAAAGAATTTAAAGAATTTATATCAAGAGGTAATGTTGTTGATTTAGCTGTTGGTGTTATTATTGGTGGTGCTTTTGGAAAAATTGTTACATCACTTGTAAACGATATCTTAATGCCTGTAATAGGTGTTATCTTAGGTGGAATAGATTTTAGTAATTTAGCTATAACTATTGGCAAAGCCACTATAACATATGGTATGTTTTTACAAAATATAATTGATTTTCTAATAATTGCTTTTTGCATTTTCATTTTTGTTAAAGCAATCAATAAACTATCAAACTTAACTAAAAAAGAAAATAAAGAAGAAACAAAACAAGAAGTAGTAGAAACAGAATTATCAGTTTTAAAAGAAATAAGAGAAGAATTAAAAAATAATAAAAAAACTACTAAGGCAAAATCTAAAACTAAAGCTAAACAATTATAAAAATATCTACACAAAAAGCTAACATCATGTTAGCTTTTTTAAATCTTTAGTTTTCAATTATCATAATTTAATATAAATGCTGTATAAAAAACATCTGACTTCAACAATTGCTGATTATAGATGATCAACAAAAGGATTGCATTTGACCCCAACAATCAAATGTATCCTTTTTATTTTGTTCAAGTTATCCTTGACCAATACACAATAACATAATATCAAGTGTGTTTTCTAAATTGACAAATATTCATTTAGTTTCAATTAAATATTTATCAATATTTTCTAATTCCTTTATTCCATTATTATTCTTTAAGATTTCCATTTGATTTCTAGCAGAATTATTAAGTCTTATTAATCTTTCTTTTTGTGATAATCCTAATTTAATAAATTCAGCGTTGGAATTTTCTAAATTGTTTAATATGACTAAATGCACTAAATCTGTGTAATCTCTAATATTTCCTTCTTTAGCTAATTTTGGATTAATTTCTCTCCACTCCTTTGCTGTCATACCAAATAAAGCAACATTTAAAACATCAGCTTCTTCTGCATATACAAATTGTTTTTGTTTTTCTGTTAATAATGGCACAATATAATTTTTTATGGCATCTGTATGGACTAAATAATTTGTTTTAGCTAAAACTCTATTAGCATGCCATTCAATTTTCTCTTGATATGCTTCATTCTTTTTTAATCTTTCAAATTCTTTAATCAAATATAATTTAAAAGTAGGACTTAACCAACTTGCAAATTCAAATGCTATATCAGGATGAGCAAATGTTCCTATGCTATATTTTCCACCTTTAGAATATATTCCGATGGCGTTTGTTCTATCAATCCATCTTTTTGGGCTTAAAGTAAATGATGAATATCCAACTTCATTATTTTTAATTTCACGGAATTCCGTAAAATTAAAATTTCCATTATTTAATTGTTCCCATAATCCTATATAATCAAATGTTCCTTTATTGCTCATCCAATGTATAATAACATTAGCAGGATTTTCAGGATTAGAATACTTTGCTAAATCAGTTAATGATATATAGTCAGTATCACCGATTCTCAAAATACCTATTTTATTGTTATTAACATTTATTTCTGTTTTAATTAACTCTTTTTTCATATTTCCCCCTTAGTCACTAAAACAATTTTATCATAAATTATTAAATATTAAAACTCGAACTTATTAAATATTTTAAAAAGTCCGAGTTTGGTATCAATCTGGTGCGAATGACGTAGTAATCTACAACTTTAAATTCTTTTTATTTGACTTTAACTTATTAGAAAAATGTGTCAAATAATTCTCAGCAAATTTTTTATTATCATAATTTTTATCTACGATAAGAGGTTCAAATTCACTTAACCAAGACAATTCATCATTTAATCCCCACATAGTAAACACTTTAATATCATAATTAGAAATGACATTAATGAAATCATAAAATAGTTGTTCTTGATGATCTACAGTATCATGGCAACTAACATCAAATTCAGTAACTTGTATTTCCAATCCTAATCGTGTATAAAAGTCAAATATTTCTTTTAATTGTTCAGCTGTCTCACCGCCCCACAGGTGCATTTGCATACCAAATCCATCTAACAATTTAAGTCCATTTTCTAATTCATATCTTTTTATCGTTTGAATAATATTTATATAGTATCTTTGTTTTTCTTTATTTCCTTCATTATTGTCATTGTAGAATAATTTAGTATTATCTCCAAATACCTCTCTAGCAATTTTATATATTTCAATATAATAATTTTTACCTAAAAACCGGTACCAATTATCGATTCTAATACCATCTTGATCAAATTCATATAATGATTCTCCTTCTTCTTTCAAATAATTTAATTCATCAGGATCAGCAACCATTTCATTAATGACATCTACACAGTAACAATTAGGATATCTACTATGTAATTCTTCCATGTAAACTCTAATAAATTTTAAAGTTAGATTTCTCTTTTCCTCATAAGATTTCCCATCTAAATAATCTAACAATTGTTTTGGAAAATGTCTATACCAAACTATAGTATGCATTCTCATATCTAAATTATTTTTTTGGGCAAAATTATATATTTTATCTGCATAACTGAAATTAAATAGTTTTCTATTAACTTCACCATTAACAAAAGCTGGTTCATTTTTATTAAAATAACATTCCATTTTCATTTCATTTTCACAAGTTAAACTATCGATGTTATTCTTAATAAATTCTATTAACTTTTTAATTTTTTCTACATTTATTTTATAAAGGTTTGAATCTTTGGGCTCATTTTGGCTTTCTAAATATTCATTTCTCTTAGTTTCAAAATATTCTTGACCATATTTATTAAAAATACTGATTAGATCAACAATTTTATATGTTATTGAACTTCCAAACTTACTCATATAACCACCAATTTAATTATATCATATATTTATATAGTTTTTATTCTATTTTGTTTATGACAAAATAATTAACCCCATAGGTATTTTGACAAGTATATCAAAATAACCTAAGGGGCTATCTTTTTATATAAATACTCGAAAAAGTTCGAATAGAAACGTCAATGGTGCCACAACGGAGAATCAAACGCCGATTAAAGCCTTACCATGGCCTCGTAATATCTTTATACTATTGTGGCAAAAACTATTCAAATAATACTTTACAATTTCATCGGATTAAAGTCAATCTCTAACATAACTTTTTTATTAGAAAAATATAACTCTTGAATATTTTTTACCGCTTCATATATACTATCAATTTTCTTGTACTTTAAAATAATTTGAAAACGATACTTATTATTAACTTTAAATGGATTAGCCACACTTGGTCCTAACATAATAGCATCATTAATATTTTTATTTAAATAATCCCCTATCTTCTTACTATGTAATTTTACCTCTTCATAATCAGTTGAAACAATTTTCAAAGAACATAAAAAATAATATGGTGGATATCCTAACTTTTTTCGTATTTTCATCTCATCATTATAAAAACTCAAATAATCATTATTCTTACTGTAAACAATAGCATAATGACTAGGATTAAATGTCTGAATCAACACTTCCCCCAAAACTTTTCCTCTTCCACTTCTTCCTGCAACTTGATTTATTAACTGAAAAGTAGTTTCACTCGCTCTAAAATCAGGAAAATTCAAACTTATATCTGCACTTATAACCCCTACCAAAGTAACATTTTCAAAATCTAGTCCCTTAGCAATCATCTGTGTTCCTAACAAAATCTGATATTCTTTTCTTTGAAAAGCTTCCAAAATCTTCTCATGTGAATTTTTCCTAGTTGTAGTATCCACGTCCATCCTAACTATCTTAACACCAGCAATTTTTTCTTCTAACTCTTCCTTAACTTTTTCTGTACCAATACCAAATTCCTTTAATTCCCCTTTGCAAGAACACAATAAAGGTCTTTTCATCGCATACCCACAATAATGACATCTTAACATATTTGAAGATTTATGATAAGTCAAACTAATATCACAATTAGGACATTTTATTACTTTTCCACACTCACTACAACTTAAAAAATTAGAATAACCTCTCCTATTTAAAAACAATATCACTTGTTCATCTTTTGCTAACCTATCTTTAATTTTTTCTAACAAAACATTAGACAAATACCCATTAGCTTTCTTAAATTCCTTATTCATATCTACAATAGATATAACAGGTGGCTTATTATTATAACGTTTATCTAAAGTTAACAACTGATAAACATTTTTTAATGCTCTAGCATAATCATCTATTAATGGTGTTGCCGAGCCAAGTATCAAAGGACAATTATGATAATTACTTCTATATTTTGCTACATCAATCGCATTATACCTAGGAGTATTTTCTTGTTTATAAGTGTTAGAGTGTTCCTCATCGACCACTATCAAACCAATATTAGAAAGTGGAGCAAAAATAGCACTTCTTGCACCAATTACAATATCCACATCGCCCTCATTAATTCTTCTCCACTCATCATACTTTTCCCTATATGACAAATTACTATGTAAAACAGCAATCCTATCAAACATACTGCGAAATCTCATAATTATCTGTGGTGTCAAAGATATTTCTGGAACTAACACAATTGCTTGCTTTCCTCTTCTTATAACTTCTTGTATTATCTTCATGTAAACATTTGTCTTTCCACTTCCCGTTACCCCATACAAAAGAAATGTCTTACTAACACCCAAAGAAGCCAAAACCTCATCATAAACCTTAAGTTGTTCACTATTTAAAACAAAGTCTTTTTTCTCTAAAACCAAATCATTAGAACTTCTTAACTCCTTAGCATCAACTAAAATAATCTTCTTTTTAATAAGTGTTGCCAAAGAAGACTTAGAAATAAATTCTAAATCTTGCTTCTTTACTACTTTTTCTTTCAATAAAATATCCACAATCTTCTTTTGACTGTCATTAAATTTAAACGTACTTAAATCAACATCATTATTTAAACTTAAAAACTTCTCATAAACAACTGTTTTCTTAACTTTACTTTTAGCCTTTAAAGCAAGTGGTAACATTGCTTGATAACAAGACATCAAAGAAGATAACGTAGTCTTTTGTAAATACTTTCCAATCTCTAATAACTCTTTATTTAAAATAACATAATCATCTACTACTCTTATTATATCTTTTAAATCTTCTTTTTCTCCACATCTAACACTTAAAACAAAACCCTCATAATTTTTTGAGCCAAAAGGGACTTCTACTCTTTTCCCTACTACACAACTATTAACAAGCTCTTGTGGAATATGATAAGTAAATGTCTTATCAATAAACACATGAGCAAGTTCTACTAAAACATCACAAATCATATTCATAACCCCTTTCTTATTACCAAAGTTTATTTGGATATTCTTTCTCGCTAATCATCTTTAGAATAGCTTCTTTTACCTCTTGTGTATCCTCTTTATAAGTTACACCATGCCAAACTGCTTTTGTAGGAATAACTTTTACATCAGCATAACCTTCTTCGATAGCACTTGCCATAACATCAGGAATTAAAAACTCACAACTTGTCAAATTATCTTTATTCTTTTCCAAAAACAAAGGAAATAACTTTTCAATATAATCAAAAATATCTTTACTAAAACCTAACATATTCATAGAAACTAATGTTGTTGAAGAAATTTTAAACTCTTCGCTTCCGTCAAGTGGACGTGCTACTATATCACCATTTTCTAAAGAAATAGCACTCTCCACAAGATTAGTTAAATATCCATTATTTGACTTAACAACACCTCTTTTAACTGATCCGTTTTCTGTCATCGTTTTCCCAACTTGATAACAGACATTACAAAAATGTTTCTTTCCGTCATCTTTAATATTTCTTAAAAATTCACTCATCAAAGAGTAAGCTTCTCTTCCATAGAAATCATCAGAATTAATAACTGCAAAACATCCGTCCACCAAATCTCTTGCAGCATATATAGCCTGAGCTGTTCCCAGTGGTTTTACCCTATCACTAGGAATACTATATCCCTTTGGAATATCTTCCAAAGTTTGAAAAGCATAATCCACTTTTATCTTGCCCTCACATCTTTTTCCAACAGTTTCTTTAAAAATCTCATAATTTTCTTTTTTTATAACGAAAACAATTTTCTTAAAACCACACTTAATCGCATCATAAATAGAATAATCAATTAAAAATTCTCCATTTGGCCCCATAGGCTCAATTTGTTTTAATCCTCCAAACCTTGATCCCATACCCGCAGCCATTATAACCAAAGTTAAATCTTTCATAATTTCCTCCTATAACTTTTTAATACTCTTATGATTTTTTAACAACTTTTTAATACCAATACCATTTTGAAATGCAACTGTTATTATCTTATCTTGAACATCAACAACAACCCCTACTCCATATGTTTCATGTAAAAGCTTATCTCCATACTTATACTGTTGATCTGTATCATAAACCTTACTTTCTCTTACTTTTATACCACCACTACTTTCTAAAGATTTATCCAACAATTTTTCATCTATTTCATTTATAAACCTACTTTTAATAGATAACTGTTCTTCTCCAAAAAGCATTCTTTTTTTAGCCCAAGATAAATATAACTTTTCTTTAGCTCTTGTTATAGCTACATACATAAGTCTTCGCTCTTCTTCTAACTCTTCATTACTATTTAAACTATTCCTATGAGGAAATATCCCCTCTTCCAATCCTGCAATAAATACATAAGGAAATTCTAGCCCCTTTACAGCATGAACAGTCATTAAAGTTATACGATCTTCATCATCTTTATATTCTTCAATATCACTAACCAAACTAACTTCCAACAAGAAATCTTCCAAAGATATAACCCCAGTCAAATCTTCAAAATTTTTAGTAACAGACTTAAACTCTTCCAAGTTTTCTAATCTTATATCAGCTTCTAAAGAGTGTTCTTCCTCCAAAGCTTTCTTTAACCCCGTCTTATTTAAAATATCTTCAATAAAATCAGTTAAAGACATTTTATCCAAATCATTTTTTAAATCTAAAATAATATCTTTAAATTCCTTAGCTTTCCCCTCGACAATACAATCAAACAAACTTTTGTTTTCTATCGAAGCCTTAAACTCTAACTCACTAATAGTTTTATTTCCAATTCCTCTTTTAGGAGTATTAATAATTCTAAGTAAACTTATATCATCATTAGGATTATATATAACTCTTAAATATGCTAACAAATCTTTAATTTCTTTTCTTGAATAAAAGTAAAAACTTCCCACTATCCTAAAAGGAATATTCTGTTTCAAAAACTCTTGTTCAAACACTCTTGATTGAGCATTAGTTCTATATAAAATTGCTATATCTTTTTTTTCTATTGACTTATCTAATAATTTTTTTATCTCTCCAATTATATAATTAACTTCATCTTTTTCATCACTTGCTTGATATAAAGATATTAAACTACCGTCTTCCTTATCACTCCACAAATTCTTATCTTTTCGAAACTTATTATTTCTAATAACACAATTTGCAGCCTCTAAAATTATTTTTTTAGATCTATAATTTTGCTCTAACATAACCACTGTACAGTTCTTATAATCATTTTCAAAATTTAAAATATTTTTATAATTTGCTCCCCTAAAAGCATATATAGACTGATCATTATCCCCAACAACACATATATTTTTATACTTATCACTAATCATCTTAGTTAAAAGATACTGAGCATGATTGGTATCCTGATACTCATCTATAAAAATATATTTATATCTATCTTGATATCTTTCTAAAACATCACTAAATTGTCTAAATAAAATAATTGGTAAAATTAACAAATCATCAAAATCTACAGAATTATTTCTTTTTAAAGTCTCTTCATAAAGTTGATATACTTTATATACTACATCATCTTCTTCATTTCTTACAAATTTCTTATATTCACTAGGCAAAATAAATTCATTTTTATTACTAGATATCTTATTTCTTATAACATAAGGCGAAAACATCTTAGGATCATAATTTAAATCTTTTAATAACTTTTTAATTAAAGTTAAAGAATCATCACTATCTAATATTACAAAGTTTTTTTTATATCCTAACAAATCATAATTTTCTTTTAATATCTTTACTCCAAAAGAGTGAAAAGTTGATGCCGTAATAGAAGACTTACCTATTAAAGATGTAATTCTCTGTTGCATTTCTTTTGAAGCTTTATTAGTAAAAGTAATAGCAAGAATATTGTATGGACTAACCCCATATTCACTGATTAAATATGCTATTTTTGTAGTTAAAACTTTTGTTTTCCCACTTCCTGCACCCGCTAAAATAAGCATTGCTCCGTCTTTTTGTATAACTGCTTTTTTCTGTTGTTCATTTAAGCCCTCTAACATATTACCACCAAATTAATTATACAATGAAAACTATAAAATAACCAAATAATTCTTTTTATTTTACAAACTATAATTTATAATATTGATAGGTGTTAAAAATGTCTGAAACTTATAAATGTAATTTATGTCCAAGATCATGTAATGTAGATAGAAAAACTACCAAAGGATACTGTAAAGCTCCTAATAAAATAGTAGTAGCTTTATCATCACTTCATATGTACGAAGAGCCAATTATCTCTGGTAGTAAAGGAAGTGGAACTATCTTTTTTTCCTATTGCAATCTTAATTGCATTTTCTGTCAAAACTATGAAATTTCTATAGAAAATTATGGTCAAGAAATATCAATTAACAAATTTAAAGATATCTGTTTATCTTTACAAGAAAAAGGTGCTAATAACATCAATTTAGTAACCCCAACTTGTTATATTAATCTAATTAGAGAAGGTCTAATAAAAGCTAAAAAAGAAGGTCTTCATATTCCTATCATCTATAACACAAGTAGTTATGAAAATGTAGATGCCCTAAAATCTTTAGAAGGTCTAATAGATGTTTATCTTCCAGATTTAAAATATTATAGTGATGAATTAGCTATGAAATATTCTAATTGTAAAGACTATTTTAAGTATGCTCATCTTGCTATTAAAGAAATGTATAGACAAACTAAAAAACCAATAATAAAAAATGGTTTAATAAAAAAAGGAGTAATAGTTCGTCATCTTCTTTTACCAGGACATCTAAATGATTCTAAAAAAGTTATTAAATACTTACATGATACCTATAAAGATAATATTTATATAAGCATTATGAATCAGTATACCCCAGTAAGAAAATTAGAATATCCTAATTTAAATAGAACTGTAACAAAAAAAGAGTATGACTCTTTAATAGAATATGCTATCGACTTAAATATAACCAACGCTTTTATTCAAGTAGGAAAAACCCAAGAAAAAAGTTTTATTCCTAATTTTAAGAATAAAACTAATCTAAATAACCTTTAGTATATAAAAGTTCTAAAGTTAAAAGTCCACCTTTGGCAGCACCACGCAAAGTATTATGAGAAAAACCTACAAAGCGATAATCAAATACTTTATCTTCTCTTAATCTACCTGCACATATTGTCATACCACCGTCAAGATCTCTATCCAAATTTGGCTGAGGTCTATCATCTTCTTCAAAATAAGTTATAAATTTCTTTGGTGCACTAGGTAAATCTAATCCTTTATAATTATTCCACCTCTCAAGAATCTGTTCTTTTGTTGGTTTATTTTTAAACTTTACAAAAACAGTAGCCATATGTCCGTCTGATATAGGAACTCTAACACATTGCGAAGTAATCTTAATTTCATCATTTAACACAATTTTTCCATCCAAAACTTTACCCCATATCTTTAATGGCTCTACTTCTGATTTTTCCTCTTCACCACTTATAAAAGGTATTATATTATCAATCATCTCTGGCCATGTATCAAAAGTCTTACCTGCTCCTGAAATAGCTTGATAAGTACTTACTGCCACTTCTTCAATTCCAAAATCTTTTAAAGCATCAAGCATTGGAACATAACATTGTAATGAACAATTAGGTTTAACAACAATAAAACCTTTTTTTGTATTCAAACGCTTTTTTTGATACTTTATTACTTCGAAATGTTCACTATTTATCTCTGGTATTACAACTGGAACATCAGAGACCATTCTGTTTGCAGAATTATTAGAAACTACCACAATCTCATTTTTAGCATAATCTTCTTCTAACTTCTTAATAGTTTGTTTATCCATACTAAGAGCACAAAAAACAATATCTACCTGCTTCTTAATATTTTCTATATCAAAAACATCATAAACTATCATATCTTTAGCATACAAAGGCATTTTTTCTTTTATTTTCCATTTATCTTTAACTGCTTCATAATAAGTCTTATTAGCACTTCTTTCGCTAGCAGCCAACACTGTAACAGTAAAATAAGGATGATTTTCTAAAATTGTTACAAATCTTTGTCCAACAAATCCAGTTGCCCCCAATATTCCAACTCTTAACTTTTTCACTTAACTTCTTCCTTCTTTCTTGCCATAGTAAGAAAAGATAAAACTTCCAAAATCTTCAATTTTATTTTTTCTTTACTATTTAATAATGTCTCTTTTTCTTTTTTAGAACAATTAACATCATTTATCATATCTTCTAAAGACATACTATAATCTAAAAGACTATTAAATGTTTCCCATAAACCAAACTTCGCTATCTCTTCTTCTAAATAACTAGACTTTAAAATCTCTGATTGAAATATATCCTCAAAAGAATAAATTTTATGTAAAAAATATGCCAAATCTTTTACCACATCATAACTAAATTCCACATACTTATCATTAAGAATACTTGAAGTAATACTTTCAACATCAAATAAAGTTAACCCCTCTTCTAATCCCTTATTAGAAGATTTAACCATTACTCCTTTAATATCTTCTTTCTTAGATAACCTAAAAACCTCTTCTCTCATGCCAACTTTTTTTATAATCAAATCATCTTTAAGATTAAATCCCTTAAAATAATTTTTAACAACATGACATAACTCTTTAGTTAGAATAGCTATCCCTTTAGGAGAATCAAGATTATATAAATGTGATATAACAACATAATTATTTACATCATCAATAATATAATTATTAACAATAGGATCAAACTTAATATCTAAAACTGTAACATAACTAGAAGAATCATCTTTAATCGAAGTAACAAAACCCTTTAACTTTTTCTCTACCATATTAACAGTACAAGACGCATCACAACATATAATCTCAGTTTTTAAAATTGCCTCTAAAATTATATCTTGATACTTAATCCCATAATAACTTATCATCATAGGTATAATCTTTTTTAAAGCAGTCATCACTTTATCATCATAACCATACTTTTTTTGTAATAACATAAAATAGGATATCAAGTAATTATCACCTACTTTATTAAAGTATAATACAAATAACTGAATTTAAAAAGATAAAATCTTTATTTTATATAGAAAAAATTCATAAAAATCAAAAATCCTACAAATAATAAACTTAAAATTATACCATTAAGTCTTTGCCCTTTTTCTTCTTTAACCCTTAATCCTAGTCCAATAGATATTAAAAGACCTCCAATTAATCCTCCAATATGAGCATAATTATCTACTGACGGCATTAAAAATCCAAACAATAAATTAACAATTATAATAGGTAAAATTTGTCTTACTAAAGTATTTCCAAGATAAACCCTAAAGTTATATCCAAAATAAAGCATTGCTCCCAAAAGTCCAAATATTGCTCCACTAGCACCAACACTAAAACTATTAACATTTAATAATATTGATAAAAGACTAGAAGTCAAAATACTAAAAATATAAATAACTAAATACTTTATCTTTCCAAAGAAATTCTCAGCTTGACTACCAATAACATACAAAGCATACATATTAAATGCAATATGAATAATATCAGCATGTAAAAAAGCACCCGTAAATAACCTATAATACTCTCCAGCCCTAACAAAAGGTCCATAAGTAGCAAATAATCCTACCATATAATCATTACCTAAAACAATCTGTAACAAAAACACAATAACATTAAGAGCAATAAGAATATAAGTAATAATAGGTTTTTTCATCGTAAATATCTTTTCAATTCTAGCAGCCTCTTTCTTATTTTTATTTTGAATATCATCTGTAATCTTCAAAAACAATTCCACACCTTTCTCATTAAAAACTAACTTTTTATTAATATCAGGGAAAAAGTCTTTAATAACACTATACTTCTGTAAATCCTTTAAAGTATCAACATAAATACAATCAATATGACTATCCCCATGTAAAGAAACATTTTCTCCAAGATTAAGAAAAATACTTAAAGTATTAACATTAAAAGAAACAATCTTTTTTTCAATACTCTTAACAATCTTCTTAGTCCTAAACAAATCAAAAGATAACTGTTCTTCATTATGAATATAATGTGTTACTATTCTAATAATCTTATAATCAGAATCCATATTTTCTAACCATATCTCATCTTCAATACCCTTAAGAACAACTGGTTTATAATTCTTATCTGTAATAAAATAATGTAACAACTTCATAATAATAGTATCTTTATCAGAAAAAACAATTTGATTGTCCATCTTCTCACCTCTTAACTTATTATTATACTACAAAAAACCTTATATTTAAATTTAATTTCTAAACATATCTACAATTTGCGAAAATCTTTTATCAGGTTCTTGAACAAAATATAACTCCTTATCCAAGATAGGATGTTTAAACCTAATACTGTATGAGTGTAACATCTGTCCATAACTAGGATCAATTATCTTTCTATTACCATAAACTAAGTCATTGACAACAGGATGATTTATATAGTTAAGATGTACCCTAATCTGGTGAGTTCTACCAGTCTCCAACTTTAATGACAACAAAGTTGCATTAGGAAATCTTTCCAAAACTGTAAAGTGTGTCCTGGCATCCTTGGCATTAATGTTTGTAACAGAGTACTTTTGTCTATTGTTAATATCTCTTCCGATTGGTGCGTCAATTAATCCCCTATCATGTTTTACAACTCCATAAACCAAAGCTAAATAAATACGCTCAACTTCTTTTTTCTTAATCATTTCACTTAATAATTCATGTGTTTTATCATCTTTTGCTACCACCATAAGACCACTTGTATCTTTATCCAAACGATGTACAATTCCTGGTCTTATGCTCTTATCATTACTTATTTTTTTAAAGTGATATAAAAGTCCGTTAGCTAAAGTACCACTTTTATTCCCCACTGCAGGGTGAACTACCAATCCCGAAGGTTTATTAATAATAGCCAAATAATCATCTTCATAAACTATATCCAAATCCATTTTTTCTTCTTCTAAAAAACTTTCATTAACTATTTTTTCCCTAATAGTTATAACATCATTAACCTTTAAAAGAAAGCTAGGTAAAACAACCTTACCATTAACCAAAATATCTTTATCCAAAATCATTTGTTTTATCTTACTTCTAGAATAATCCGTATTATCTTTTAAATAAACATCTACTCTAACCTTATCTTCTTTAACTATTATTTCCATTTTTTACCCCTCCAAACATACTAATAATAAGTAAAACTGCTCCAAGACAAATAAATACATCTGCCAAATTAAAAATAGGAAAATTATATCCCAAAATATTAAACTTTAAAAAATCAGTAACACTTAAAAACAACACTCTTTCAATAAGATTACCTAAAATACCTCCAACCAAAACCCCATAAAAAATAAATCCCTTACCCTTAATATCTTTAATAAAATACTTATCCATAACTATAAGAGCAATCGCCCCAATAACCGCAAGTAAAAATGCTTTGTTAGCAAAGAAACTAAATGCTGCTCCTGTATTTCTAATATAATATATTGAAAAAAAGTTTGGTATTAAAACTATCTCTTCATTAAATCTAGAAAATATAATTTTACTAATAACATCAATAGCAAAACAAATTAAAGCAATTAAATATATCTTTTTTCTCATAAAAATCACATCTTGATTATACCATAAAAAAAGCTTATTTACTAGATTAAGCTTCTTATATATGCTGGCTCATAAACTTCTTTATTTAAACATTTTTTTGCCATTTCTAAACAAGTTATTTCTTTTCCTGTAAAAGTACTAAGTTTATATCTTAACTCTTTTAAAAATTGGATAGGATCTACTTTAAAATCTTGATACATTGAAGATAATAAAACATCACTATTTACAAAATCATTAAAATAATTATCAACTAAAAACAACATAATAGCGCTGCTAAAAGCACAGTTGTTTTCATCTATAGCATTATATCCTAAAGAATATTCATCAGTATCAATAACATAAAAATTTCTCCCAAGTAAAATATTATAAAGACTATCATACATCACTATATTATTTTTAGATAAAACATCAATATCTTTTTTAATAACTTCTAATTTTTTAACAAAACTATCTAAATTAACTTTAAGGGGATTAACTTCGTGTAATGCTCTTCCCTTTACATAACGACTAACATAACCATAAACTTTATTTCCCACATAAATAACATCACTTGGAAAAATAATATTTTTTGTCTTAATACTTGAATATCTTAAAATATCTTCTTTTTTATAATCATCTTGATAATAGTCATCAGTAACAGATCTAAAAATTTTTAAAACGTTCTTTCCCGAAGAATTTAAAAAAGTAATACCAATAGATCCACTACCAAGAACTGTCGTATGATTTTTTAAATATAAAAACAATTGCTCTTCACTTTCAAAATACACACTTACCACTTCTTTTTTAAGGCATATTATATCACTTTTTATTAGATTAGTCAAAACTAAAAAAGTTATTTTGTACTTCTATAAAGTGGAAAAAACATAGAATTTTTATCAAAATTTTCTTCTTTTAACCTAATATTAACCAAATCATCATATAATTTTCTATCAAAAATTCTTTTTCCTAAACGAAACTTTAACTCTCCATCTTTATTAAAAGAACGTTTAAAAGTTAAAAGTGTGCTCTTATCTCCTCCATAACCTCCCCCTAAATGTAATTTTTCATAACCCTTATTACAAAAATCCTTAGCTATTTCATACAAAGACAAATTATTAGGACTTAACTTCATATATTCTGTTACTGAGCCACTTAAATGATAATGACAATTTTTATTATTATAAATAACCAACACTGAATTAATTGGTTTATCTTCTAAATAAACTGTATAGATAAGAGCATTATTTTTCATATTTTTAAATACACTAGAAAAAAATTCTTCTTTAAAAAAATAATAATCTTCTGCCTTATCTCTTCTCATTGTTTCATTATATATACTTATAAACTCATCAAGCATTTTCTTACTAAATCCTGATTTAACAGTTAAATTATATTTTAAAGCCTTTCTAATTTTATTTCTGCAACTACTTTCCAAATCGTTCCATATTTGCTCTTCATTATCTAATTTCATATATATTGTTTTTGCAAATTCCCAAATCTCATAATTAGACTTTAAATAAAATCGATAATTATCATTTAAAGGATTTAATCTAACAAATTCAGAAATTATATTATTTTTTAGACAATATTTATCAAATTCTTCAAAGTAAAATTTTAACAAATTTGTATTTTCACACCCTCTTATATCAATTCCACCATAACCATAAGGGGTAGTAATATCAAAATAAGTATTTTCTTTAATCTTTCCTTTAAATACTTTAAAAGTCGCAATATCTCTTTTTAAAAAAACATTAAACACATAATCATCATCATAATTAGCATAAGCTAAAAAAGGTATGCCGTCATTATTTTTATAAAAAGCATCTACATATTGCCACTGATAATATACCTCTTTATCTTTAACAATTTCTTCCCACTTTTCTTTATTAGAAAAGCTTATTACTTCAAACTTCATAATCCTAATCTGCCCTTTCTTTTTAATTAAGTGTTTTTATTTATAATTTATTAATCTTCTAACCTACTATCACCGTCACTATAATCAATTACAATTCCCTCTTGAACATTATAAACATATACATAAAACATAATACCTTTTCCATTATCCTCTAAAGAAAATGCTTCAATTGTTACCCCGCTTGCTAAAAGATTTAACCCTTGATATATTGGTGTAACTCTATATAATACGTGATTATTTGTTTTCTTAATGTAATCACTAACTTCATTTTCAAACTTTAACATACCTACTGTATTCATATATCTAGTACAAGTTATTAAATTTTCTTCATTGGCATTTTCTCCTGTCAATTGATAGCCAATTAAATGACAACGATTGTACAAATACTTTCCGTCCACTATCTCATACTTTACAGTATGCCAGCCACTTGGTTTTACCATACCAATAGATCCTCTTTCTTCAGTAGGCATCAAATCAACCCCAATATTAGCATAAGCTACCCCACATCTATTTAAAACATCCAAATGACTATATTTTTCAAAAGATTCTTTGACACTTTTTTCTTCCAAAGTAAAATTAGGAACATTATCATTAATAATAACATATGGCTCTCCAAAATATTCAGGTATCTCTGAAAGAGTATAACTCTGTGAAAAAGAAGGACTTACAATTTTATTTAAAATTTCAACAATCTGTTGTTTATAACAGACAAAAATAGCTAATATTACAAAACATACTATAGATTTAAAAATACGTTTACTTTTCAAAAGACATCACCTTATCTATTAAATTCATACAAAATAATACTAGTGGCAACTGCTACATTTAAACTTTCAGCCTTACTATTCATAGGAATATAAATATTACATTTAGCAAGATCTTGATACTCTTTCTTAACCCCATTACCCTCATTACCTACAATAAGAGCATACTTATCTTTATCAATATTTTTTATTTCGACACCCTTTACTACGTTTGTAGAATACACTGGTATTTGCACCTCTTCCAACAAACCAATTGCTTCTTTTATATTCATTTTTATAATTGGTAAATGCATAATTGCTCCTTCAGTAGCTCTTAAAACTTTTTGATTATATAAATCACAACAATTATCTCCCAAAATAACTGTCGTCACATTAAAAGCTAAAGCACTTCTTATAATTGTCCCTAAATTACCGGGATCTTGGACTTCATCTAAAAGAAGAATTTTATCTCCAACAATATTTTTATAATCTAATTTTTTACAAACACCCACAACTTCGCAACTATCTAAATCTGATATTTTTTTCATCACATTACCACTAACAATATTATCGTTTTCATAGTTATAACCATTTAAAGAAAAAGTTTCACAAAGCAAATTAGCTTTTCTAGCCTCTTCAATAATATTTGCTGTTTCTACAATAAAAAGTCCTAACTCATCACGATATTTCTTCTTTTTTAACTTTTCAAATTCTTTTATTTTTTTATTATTTAAACTATCTATCATATACTATTTTTCATTTCCTTTCTTAAAACTTTATAATTTGGTACATACTTACTAACAATATTCCAAAATTCTCTTGAGTGATTAGCATATATAAAATGTGCTAACTCATGAAAAATTACATAATTTAAATATTTTGTATTCAATTTCATTAACTCTAAATTAAGAGTAACTTTCTTTAGAGTAACATTGCAAACACCCCATCTTGTCTTCATCTTTCTAATTGCTAAATCAGGATAAGGTATCTTTTCTTCAAATAAATCATAACAATAATCTAAATGTTCTTTAAAAATCTTTTTAGCATGATACTTATAAAAATGATCTAAATCCATATTTCTAGGCATATAAACTCTATTATCCACAAACTTTATTTTACCTTCATTTATATAACAAATATCATAACTATTACCAAGTAATAAAAACTTATCACTAATTCTTTTCTTCTTATCTTTTATTTCTTTATAAGATTTAATAATAAACTTCTCGTTATTACTAATAAACTTTTCTATATCTTTATCACTTAATCTTAAAGGTGCCGTAACATATATTTTTAAATCATCTTTAAACCTAAGATATAAATTTTTAACACGTTTTCTATTAATTATAACAGGTATCTTTTCCCCATTTATATCTACTTCAATATTCATAATCATCACTAACTTAATTATATCTTATTTTAAACCTAAAAAAAAGAAGAAACTATTTTGTAGCTTCTTCTGGAGCATTTTCCACAACTGGATTGTCAATTTCATTAAAAGTTTTACCCTCATTTATTCCTGTTAAATATTTTTTAGCATTATTAATACTAGATTCTGAGGGAATCAAAACATATAAAACTCTACTAGGCATAGAATATGTATGTTGACTAGACCCGCTTCCATCTAAACTAATTGATTTAATATTCCAATTTGGCATTTCATTTAATTGAAATTTAACCATTTCTTTTATCATAAGAGAATCAACATTAGTTTGAAATGTCTTCTTTAAAGTATCTAATAATTTAGCATAATTTAAAAGTAAAGTCTTTGAACTAGTAACTTTCTTTATAATAGCTTCAATAACAGCTTGTTGATGAATACCTCTTTTTTTATCTCCGTCAGAAAAAACATGTCTAATTCTAGAAAACATCAAAGCTTGTTTTCCATTTAAATGATTCATACCTTGTTTAAAAGAATATCCAAATTCACTAAATGACTGATCAGAATAAACATCAACCCCACCCAAAGTATCAATTACTTTTATAAGTGTTGTAAAGTTTACTCTAACATAATAATCTATTTTAATATCTAATAAATCTTCAATAGTTTGTCTTGACATATCAATTCCATAAATACCTGCATGAGTTAACTTATCTTTATACCCTCTTGTATTATGTAATCTAACATAATAATCTCTAGGTATTGTAGTAAGTAATATTTCCCCAGTTTTAGGACTAATTGTCATTACAATATTAACATCACTTCTAGATACTGTCGAAATAGAGCCACTTGTATCAATACCACTTATATAAACACTAAATGGTTTTTCTAAAAATTCTTCCACTTCTACTTTTTCTTCTTCATCCTTAGAAACTTCTATCATAACTTCATAAAGTACTCTAGTAGTACCCCTAAAACTAATCATTTCTTCTTCTAATATCTCTTTATGATTAGAACTAATAAAAATAGCTGAAATTTTTCCATTTAATAAATCATTAACATAACTATCAACATTATTATAATTTTTTTCCTTAAAATTAACTACCCCTTTAAACTTATTATAAACATCATCATAATAATTAGCATTAAAAGAATAAGTACCCACCGTCTTATCTTCTAACTCTTTAACATCTTTTATTTCACTATCTTTTTTTACTAAAACATAATAAACAACTTCTTCTTTTTCTACTTTACCTAAATTACTTAAAAATATATTAGTCTTATATAAATAATAACTAACAAAACCTGATCCTGCAATTAGCAATATAAAAATAATAGTTAACACTAAATTACTCCAAGTTTTCTTAGCACTAAATACAAATAATCCTAATAAAACTAAAAGTAAAAAAAACAAAACAATAATAGGCAAATAATATCTATTAGGTAAAATATCTATAGAAATAGCTAAATAAATAGTAACACCAATAACTATAACCAAAATAAAATAAAAAATTCTACTTACTACTTTCATCATACCACCTATACTAGTAATTATATCACATCTACTAAATAAAAGACTAAAAATATAATCTAACTAATTAATTTTTTCTTACTATTTCCATAAACAAAAGGAAAATAACGATTAACAACTTTATAAAATATTATTGATACTAAAATAGCTATAAAACTAAATATCAACCCATATAATAATTGTTCAAAAACTAACCCTGTTTTTAATCTTTTAGAAATAACCCCTAAATAAGCTTGCATAAATACTATAGGCATCTTATGAACAGTTAAAATTGGTATAGTGACATTACCTAAATATTTTAATACCCTACTTTCTTTAATAAACATAAATAAAAGTAAATATCCCACTAAACTACAACAACTAGCTATTATAAAAATAAAATAATTATGATAACTGTTCATCATACAACTTATTCTAGGATTAAAACTAGATATTACCCCACCAAGTACTAACAAAACAATTGCTAACCATAACCAATTTTTATTAAACTTTATCTTAGCCATACTATTTCCTAAATAAAAGAAAAATAACATAACCAAACTAGTTTCTAATTGATATGGAAAAGCAAAATTAAAATAATTAGAAACAACATAACCTAAAACCAAAAATATTACCATATTGAAATAATTATTAACTTTTCCTTTACTAGCAATAACTTTAGCTATCAAAATAGTTACAAAATAACAAGGTAAAAACCATAAAGGAGAGTTTTGTGTTAACCCGTCATTATGACATGACCCATATAAAATATATAAAATAGATTTAAAAAAATTATTCCCAATTGGATTATCAAAATCTAAATTAGCTTTTAAATTATTTGCAAATAAATAATATGGAATAAGTGATAAAAAAGCAAAAATAAAATAAGGGACCATTATCTTTTTAAATTTTTTTACAAAAAAATCTTTAAAACTCTCATCTTTATTATTTTTAAATACAAATCCCGATAACAAGAAAAAAAGTGGTACATAAAACGAAGATAAATATTTAGATAAAAATGCTAATTTATCACAGTAACCAATCGCATGACCAAACACTATTAAAAATATAGAAAAGCCTCTTAACGCATCTATAAAACCCAATCTTTTTTTCATAATTACCTCTAAAAAAATAATAACAAATTAAATAATCATTATCAAGAACATTTATCATAAATGCGAATATAATACCATTGTAAAAAGAAAGGAGATATAAAATTGAAAAAATATATTACCCCAATTATTTGTTTTTTAATTATTTTAGTATGTTTTATAGGTTTTTTAATAGAATCATCTAGAAAAGAAGAAAAATTGCAAAAATTAACAGTAGCGGAAGTAACCCATAGTGTTTTCTATGCCCCAGCTTATGCTGCTATAAGTAATGGCTATTTCAAAGAAGAAGGTTTAGATATTGAATTAATTTTAACACCGGGAGCAGATAAAGTAATGGCTGCAGTTTTATCAGGTGACGCTGATATTGGTCTATCTGGAAGTGAAGCCACAATCTATATCTACAACAGTGGAGAAAAAGATTATATAAAAACTTTTGCTCAATTAACAAGAAAAGACGGCTCTTTTATTATTTCCAGAAAAAATATTGAAAACTTTACCCTTGATGATTTAAAAGGAAAATATGTTATTGGAGGAAGAACAGCAGGTATGCCACTTATGATGTTACAATACTCTTTAAGACATCATAACATTGACCCGGATAAAGATTTAACTATTGACACTAGCATAGAATTTGCTTCCATGTCCAGTGCTTTTATTGGCGGGACGGGAGACTTTGTTAATTTGTTTGAGCCATTAGCTACCCAAGTAGTTAACCAAGGTTATGGTTATAAAGTTGCTTCTTTAGGAGATTTTGGAGGAATCGTGCCATATACAGCTTACAATGCCAGATCATCTTTTATTGAAAATAATAAAGATGTCATTAAAAAATTTACTTCTGCTATCCAAAAAGGTTTAGATTTTACTAACAATAACTCTAGCGAGACTGTAGCCCAAGCTATCCTAGACTTTTTCCCAGATACTTCCCTAAAAGATTTAACCCAAGCTGTAGAAAGTTACAAAAAAAACGAAACATGGCCTACTACCACAACTTTTACTAAAGAATCTTTCGATCATTTACAAGACATAATAGTAGAAGCAAACATCATCAAAGAAGAAGAAAAAGTCGATTATAAAGATTTAGTCTATGTGCCATAACATATTAGAAGTTAAAAACTTAACCAAGAAATATCACAACCTAAAACAAGAAGTTACAGCCTTAAAAGATATTTCTTTTTCTGTAAAAAATAAAGAATTTATCACTATAGTAGGACCCTCTGGCTGTGGTAAAAGTACAATTTTAAGTATCCTAGCCCAAATAATACCCTCTTCCTATGGAGAAGTACTTTTTAAAAAGAAAAATCCAACGATAGGCTATATGTTACAACAAGACGCTCTATTTGATTGGAAAACCATTTATGAAAACTGTCTAATTGGTTTAAAAATAAAAAATAAAAACAAAATAACCAAACAAGAAGAAGATTTCGTCTTAAATTTATTAAAAAAATATGGCTTATACGAATTTAAAGACAACTACCCTGATAGCCTATCTGGTGGTATGAGACAAAGAGTAGCTCTAATTAGAACTCTTGCAATAAATCCTGATATCCTACTTCTTGATGAGCCATTTTCTGCTTTAGATTATCAAACAAGACTATCTTTATCTGATGATGTATATAATATCATAAAAAATGAAGAAAAAACCGCTATAATGGTAACTCATGATATTGCCGAAGCAATAAGTATTTCCAACAGAATAATTGTCTTATCCAAAAGACCAAGTACAATTAAAAAAATATATAATATTGAACTAACTAACCCCTCTACCCCTACCAACAACAGAAAAGATAAAAACTTCTTAAAATATCATGATATGATTTGGAAGGAGCTAGATCAAAATGTATAGTAAAGAACATCTAGATTATCTAAAAAAGAAAAAGAAAGAATTATTTTTAATCATCACTTTTCAAATATTATTAATTGTTCTATTTCTAGCAATCTGGGAAATACTAGTAAAATATAAAGTTTTAAATTCTTTTCTATCTTCTTCTCCCTCTTTAGTAATCAAAACCATTTATACTCTTTTTAAATCAAATAATTTATTAAAACACATTTTTACAACCCTATATGAAACACTTATTAGTTTTTCTATAGGTACAATTCTAGGTTTACTAATAGCAACCATTTTATGGTGGAATAAAAAAATTGCTAAAATATTTGACCCATACTTAACTATTTTAAACTCACTTCCCAAAGTATCTTTTGGTCCCTTATTAATTATCTGGATTGGTGCTAATCAAAAAACAATAATCATAATAGCTTTATTAATAGCCATATTTACAACCATAATTAATATGTACCATGCTTTTACAACCACTGATAACTACAAAATAACTCTCCTAAAATCTTTCAAAGCAACAAAATTACAAATATTTACAAACGTAGTATTTCCAAGTAACATCAAAAGCTTAATAAATACCCTAAAAATTAACATTAGCCTAACTTTGATAGGTGTCATAATGGGCGAACTGCTAATATCGAAACAAGGTCTAGGTTACTTAATAAATTATGGAACTCAAATATTTAATCTAAATCTCGTAATAACTTCAATATTTATCCTAGGAATAATCTCTTACTTACTATATTTTATACTAGAATTTATTGAAAAGAAAATTACCAAATAAAAATATGAATTAACTCTATTCATATTTTTTTTAACTCAATTTTGAATACTATCTCCAATTATAAAACCACATATCCAAGCAAAAGTTAAATTATAACCCCCACAATCACCGTCAACATCTAACATTTCTCCTATGAAATACAAATCTTTTACTCTAACTGATTCCAAAGTATTAATATTAACCTCTTTTAAATCCACACCACCTGTACAAACTTGAGCTTCATCAAACCCCTTAACACTCTTAACCTTAAAAACAAATGAAAATAATAACTCAATTAACTTATCTTTGTTGACGCAAGCTAACTTAACATCTTTATCATACCCTAAAATCTTCACAATTAAATTAGCAATTTTATAATTTAAAAATCCCTCCAAAAAACTAACCAAAGTACAATTTTGAGAACATAATACTCTTTTTTCTATAAAATTTTTGAATTTTTCTGGTCCTTTTTTAAACCAAGGAACAAAATTAATCTTTATAGTTTCACTATACCCTTTATTCAATCCTCTAGCAATTAAACCACTTAAATTAAAAGTACAAATACCACTTATCCCATAATTTGTAAACTGCACTTCTCCCATACTATCTTTTACTTCTTTTCCATTTTCATAAAGAGTTAAACAAACTTCACTTCTTACCCCATGCCAATCTTTATAAAAATTATCCAAACCAACTACACCCACCAAACTAGGAAGTGGTTTAATAACCTTGCACCCAAAATCTTTAGCAATATCATACCCCATACCCACTGAGCCAGTCTTTGGATATGCACAAGATCCCATTGCCAAAACAACTTTATTAGCTTCATAATTTCCATTATTTGTATAAATAATAAACTTTTCTTTCTTAACAATTTTATTAACCAAAGTATTATATAAAATCTTAACCTTTAATCTATTAAGTTCATTTAAAAGACAATTTAAAATTGAAACAGATTGATTAGAATAAGGATAATAATACCCTTCTACATCTTTTAAAACCACACCTAAACTTTCAAAAAAAGGAATAACTCTCTCATGATTTTTTAAAATCAAAGAAAACATCTCTATATTTTTAGAGTGATATTTACTTATATCTTGATTAGAATTATAAAGATTACAACGACCATTTCCTGTAAGAAGCAACTTCTTTCCACATCGATCATTTCTTTCTAAAATAGTTACATCTATCCCTTTTCTTGCAAGACAAATTGCACTTACTAATCCTGAAGCTCCTGCTCCTACAACTACAACGTTCATCTAATCACCACATCTATTGTATCAAAATTATACTTATTTTTAAAGTTTTGTGTTATAATTAATTAAGACATAGGAGGTGGCTATGAAAACATATAAAGTAAATTTACCAGAAGGTGTAAAAAAGAAATTTTCTACTGTAAAAGGTGTAAAAGTAAAACTAATTAATAAAAATTTAGAAAAAAAGAAAAAGAAATAAACTTGACTACTCAAATTTATTTCTTTTTTTATAACTCAATTATTTCGTATTCTCTATTTCCTAATCCAAGTCTTGCTGCTTCTTCCACTGTATGAATTGCATGTTTTTCATGCATTCTGTTAATTAAAGATGTTTTACCTTTATCATCACTATTAATTATAGTATCATAACAGCATTGATCTATTGCTACTGGATCTAAACTAGCAAAAATACCAATATCTTTCATTTCTGGATCACTTGGAGAAGAATCACAATCACAATCAATCGAAAGATTGTTAGCAACATTTATATAAGCCATATTCTCTTTTCCAAAATGCTCTACAACAGCCTTGCAAGCTTCAGCCATACTTTCTAGAAAGCCATCTTGATCATCAACATAAGACCACATCTTATCTGGATCAGTTGTAACACCAACTGAGTGAATCCAAGCTTTACCATTTCTTGAAGCAACCCCAATACTCATGTTTTTTAAAGCTCCTCCAAATCCTCCCATGGCGTGTCCTTTAAAGTGAGATAACATAAGCATAGAATCATAATTAGTAAGATGTTTACCAACATAATTAACACCATTTAAATGTCTTCCACCCTCAAAATATAATGGCATATCCCCCTCACTATCCATAATATCGACATCAGCAATTTTTGTAAAACCATGATCTTCCACTGTCTTCAAATGATCTTTAACATCAAATCTTTTTCCACGATAAGCAGTACAACACTCAACAATAGTTCCATTTAACTTCTTAACAAGTCCACTTATCAAATTTGGATTTAAAAAGTTATGTCCTCCAACTTCCCCTGTTGATATTTTAACAGCAACCTTTCCTTTAAGTTCAGTATTTAATGCTTCATAGACTTTAATTAATCCCTCACTAGTAATATCTTTTGTAAAATAAACTTTTGATTTTTCCATTATTTTTTCTCCTCATATAATTTTTCTATCATAACAGCAACCTGTACTGTCGCTCCCACAATAGGATTATTTCCCATACCAATAAATCCCATTAATTCAACATGACTAGGTACAGATGAACTTCCTGCAAACTGTACATCACTATGCATCCTACCCATTGTATCAGTAAGTCCATAACTACTAGGACCTGCTGCTACATTATCTGGGTGTAACGTTCTTCCTGTTCCACCACCAGACGCTATCGAAAAATATTTTTTTCCTCGTTTTACACAAAGTTTTTTATAAATACCAGCAACTGGATGTTGAAACCTCACAGGATTTGTTGAATTACCTGTTATAGAAATATCCACATCTTCATATTCCATAATGCTAACACCCTCTCTAACGTCGTTAGCACCATAACATAATATGTTAGAATTTATTCCATTAGAATACTTTGTTCTTTTAACAGCCTCTAACTTATCATTTTCATAATCATAACTAGTTTGTACATAAGTAAAACCATTTATACGTGATATAATCATCGCTGCATCTTTTCCAAGGCCATTAAGAATAACCTTAAGTGGCTCTTTTCTAACTAAATTAGCACTCTTAGCAATCCCAATTGCTCCTTCTGCTGCTGCAAAAGACTCATGTCCTGCTAGAAAACAAAAACACTTTGTACTTTCATCTAACAACATACTAGCTAACTTTCCGTGTCCTATCCCAACTTCTCTTTGATAAGCAACTGTATTAGGAATACAAAAAGCCTGTAAAGCTTTACCTAACACTAATGCAACTTCCTTTGCCTTAACAACTTTCTTTTTTATTGCCATTGCAGCACCTAAAATATAAGCCCAACAAGCATCATCAAAACAAATTGGTTGAATACCTCTAATAATAGATTCGATATCCACACCCTTACTAAGACAAATTTCTTTTGCTTCCTCTAAACTTTTTATATCATATTCTTGCAACAACTTATTAATTTGTTCAATTCTTCTTTCGTAATTTTCAAACAATACCATACTTATTCCTTTCTAGGATCAATAACTTTTACTGCTTCTTCAAATCTTCCATAAATACCTGTTGCTCTCTTAATAGCCTCTTCCAAAGAAATATTATCCTTAACACAATCCATAAATTTACCAAAATTAATATATTTATAACCAATCACTTGATTATCTTTATCAAGCCCTAACTCTAAAACATAGCCCTCACTAACCTCTAAATAGCGAACACCCTTTTCTAAAGTAGAATAAATAGTACCAACTTGACTTCTTTTTTTACCTCCTAAATCTTCAAGACAACTTCCTATAGGAAGTCCCCCTAAAGAATAAGCCGATTGACTTCTTCCATATACAATCTGTAAAAATAAATTTTGCATTGCTTTATTAATTGCATCACAGACTAAATCAGTATTCAAAGCTTCAATAAGCGTCTTCCCAACCAAAATCTCTCCAGCCATTGCAGCAGATTGACTCATGCCACTGCAACCTATTGTTTCTACTAAAGCCTCTTGAATAATTCCATTTTTAACATTAAGTGTAAGCTTACATGCCCCTTGCTGTGGAGCACAACTACCAACACCATGTGTTAAGCCACTAATATCTTTTTGTTCTTTAGCAAAAACCCATTTTCCATCTTCTGGTATAGGACTAGGTCCATTATTAGGTCCTTGTTTTACTTCACACATATTTTTAACATCATTAGTAAAATCCATATAATCCTCCTGATCTTCTATAAACATTATAACACGTAAGCAATAAAAAAAGCCATTAAATAATGACTATCTTTTTCTAACCACAAAAGATTTACTAATTGCTTCTTCTTCTAAAATAACTTTAATTTTTTGATAAGATGTAGTAATAACTTTACTAACTGAAGAACTCGAAATACCAAACATATCTGCAATCTCTTCTAAAGTATAACTACGTTCATCTTCTCCCAAACCAAGATATAATGTTAAAAACTTCTTATTTCTATCTGGAAGAAGTTCTAAAGCTTTTCTTACATCTTCTTTAGAATACTTAGCCTCTAAATCTAACTTTCTTTTAGGATTTCTATCCAAACTCTTAAAAGAATCACTTTTTATTCCCATTTCTTCTAAACTTTGTTGTATCTTTTTAACAACTCTTGAAATCAACATTGAAATAGCACTACGAGAAATATTAAATTTATCAGCAAGTTCTTGTTGACTATAAGTCTTACCATCATTTAAAAGCCCAAAATACATCTTCATTATTTGTTGATCTCTATCTGGTAACTTATCAACCAAATCTTTAACAATTTTAATTAGTTCTTCATTTTCTAAATCTTGTTCCAAATCCTCATCACTAAATAATAAATCTACTATTCTTAAATCATCATCTGGAACATCCCCAACAAAAACAACCTCTTCATAACTAACTACACTATTAACTTTCTTTAAATCTCTTATAAAATTACGTATTGCATTATCAATATAAGCCCCAGCATAAGTAGAAAACTCTGTAGAAATAGATAAATCAAAATTATTAACAGCCTTAACTAAAGCAATACAACCAATAGATACTAATTCTCTCTTATCATAATTTACACGAGCATACTTTTTCCCCACTATACTTATAACCAAACGAATATTATGAACAACAATCTCATCAATAGCTTCTTTAGATCCAGCTTTAGCCTTTAAAAAAAGATCATATGTCTCTTCACTAGATAACTTCCTAGGTAATCTTTCATTACTATAAAATAAATAATCACAGTCCACCATAAACAACTCCTCTTTATATCAAAAAGCTTTTATATCATACTATTATTATTAAAAGTTGTCAATAAATCTCCAAACAATGTTAATCCTTTTTTAAAATGATACCTTATCATTAATAGAAATGATACCAATATATCAAGGTTGTATAATATCT
>CANQOV010000011.1 GCA_947625575.1 uncultured Bacilli bacterium
AATTATCAAAATTCAATTTTTAGAAATTGTATAAGAAAACCTCTAGAAAAATTCTAGGGGTTTGTCTACACTCTGAGATATCTTTTTGATATCTTTTTTTGTTTTTTTATTATATTAAGTGAATATTTCAATATTTTTTTAGCATACTAATTTTGAAATTAGGTGATGCTTTATGAAAAAGTTTATTAAGTATTTATTTTTAGTTTTTGTGGTTATTTTTATTCTTTTTGTTTCTTTTAATTTTATTGGTTATTTGTATGCTGTTATATCTCCTAAAATAGATATTAAGAGTGCAAATGCTTTTTATTTGTATGATAAAGATGAAAATTTGATTTTACAGGGTAATTATGATAGAGATTGGATTAGTCTAGAAGATATGAATCCTTTAGTTATTGATGCTACTATATCGGTGGAAGATAAGAATTTTTATAATCATAATGGGTTTGATTTTTCAAGAATTTTTAAAGCTTTGTTAGTGGATATTATTCATGGTAAGATAGTGCAGGGGGCTTCTACAATTACACAGCAATATGCTAAAAATTTGTTTTTAGATTTTGAAAAGAGTTGGGAAAGAAAATGGAAAGAGATGTGGCTTACTTTTAGATTGGAAGCTCATTATAGTAAAGATGAGATTTTGGAAGGTTATTTAAATTCTATAAATTATGGACATGGGATATATGGAATAGGGAAGGCTGCGAAATATTATTTTAATAAAGATGTTAAAGATTTAAATTTGGCTGAAGTTTCTATTTTGGTAGGAATACCTAATTCTCCTTCTAATTATTCACCAATAGATAATTATGAACTAGCTAAAGAGCGACAAGAAGTTGTTTTAAATCGAATGGTTGATAATGGTTATATTACAAAGGATGAGAAAGCCAATGCTGTTAACTTTAAATTAACTGTTTATGGTAAAATGGAAAATTATGATTTATCTTCTTTGCTGTATTATCAAGACGCTGTTATGGAAGAACTTATGGAGATTGATTCTATTCCTAAAAGTTATTTTGAGACAGGTGGACTTAAAATTTATACAGCTTTGGATATAGATTCGCAAAGATCTTTGGAAAAGGGTAATGAAGCTAATATTATTAATGATGAGATACAGTCTGCTAAAATAATGATGAATTCTAATAATGGGGCAATTATTGGGTTAATTGGAGGAGTTAACTATGGGAATTCACAGTTTAATAGAGCTACAAATTCTTTAAGACAACCGGGCTCTACTGTTAAACCTTTTTTATATTATAAAGCTTTAGAAAATGGGTTTACAGCTTCTAGTTTATTTGAGAGTAGTCCAGTTACTTTTAATTTTGAAAATGGTAATACTTATACACCTAAAAACTCTGGAAATATTTATGGTAATAAAGATATTACAATGGCTGTGGCAATTGCTTATTCAGACAATATTTATGCAGTTAAAACACATTTGTTTTTAGGAGATGGACATTTGTTAAATGTTCTTAAGAAAGTTGGTTTTACTACTGATATGGCTGATACACCATCTTTACCTTTAGGAAGTTATGAAGTAAAGATGACAGAACTTGCTAGTGCCTATGCTACTTTGGCTAATCTTGGAAAAAAGGTTAAACCGCATTTTATTGAAAAGGTTTTTGATATTGACGGTAATTTGTTATATGAATTTCATGAAGAGGAAGATTATGTTTTAGATTCTTCGTTGGTGTTTATTATAAATGAGTTACTTACTGGAAGTTATGATAGCTCTTTAATTGATTATACATATCCAACTTGTTACGGAATTATTTCTTATCTTACAAACAAATATGCTCTTAAAAGTGGTAGTACTGATACTGATGCGTGGGTTGTTGGTTTTAATAAAGATGTAGTTTTAGTTAGTTGGGCTGGTTATGATGATAACAGTAGTATTAGTACTAATGTGGTAACTAGTAATAAGAAAGCATGGGCTATTGCAATGGAAAGTTATTTAAAGAATAAAGAATCTAATTGGTATAGTATACCAGAGGATGTAGTAGGGGTTTTGGTTAATCCAATTAATGGAAAAATTGCTACAAATAGTAGTAAAAATAAAAAGATTCTGTACTATTTAAAAGATACAGAACCTACTTTATATGATGAATAATTATTCATTTATTATTTCTACTTCCATGCCCTGTTTTAGATTAGTGGCATTGGCATCATCAGTATCAAGATGCAATTCAAAACAAAAGTTTTCATTGGTTTTTAATTTAACATTTTCTAAAATTGTTGGTTTATTGGTGTTAACTTTTATTTTTACAACATCTTTTAGTTGATATTTTTGTTTTTCTTCTAAAGTTATGTGAATATGTCTTGTGGGAATTATACAGCATTTTCTTTCTATTTTGTTTTTTGAAGTTTCAATAGTTACTTCTTGGGCGTCTTCTAAAGAGCCAGAATCTTTGATAGGAGGATCTAGTCCCAAGGTATAAGCATCTGTTCTAGAAATTTCTAGTTGAGTATATGAACGAAAGGGTAGTAATACTCGAACTTTTTCTAGTTTGGCTTTTTCTGTTTTGATTGTTACTGTTTTATCAGAAGCATATTGACCTTTTTGAGACAACTGTTTTATTATATTGGGCTTTTCATCAAATAATAAATAATAATCTTCTTCAGTTAGATGAAGATGTCTATTGGAAATTCCTACTTTTACTTGCATTTTCTACCTCCTTTTTAATTATATTATATTTTTATAATTTGTTCTATTAATATTTTTCTTTTCATATATATTAATGAATTTAAGGAGGAAATTTATGAATAATGCTTATTATAATCCAAATTTAGTTGGTAATGGAGATTATGGTGCTCCTAGTCAATTTAACAATACTAATTATACTAGTCAATTACCAATGGAACAGTCTTATGTAGAAAACATTTTAAGATTAAATAAGGGAAAAGTTGCTAGTTTTTATATGACTTTTCCAGATTCTTCAGAGTGGAGAGACAGAATATTTACTGGGGTGGTTGAACAGGCATTTAGAGATCATGTAGTTGTTAGTGATCCTAAAACTGGCAAGTGGTATATACTTTTATCAATCTATATTGACTACATTGCTTTTGATGAAGAAATAAATTATAAAGTTATTTAATAAATTTTTTGTTTATGATATAATTAAGATAATATGGGTGATTTTATGTTTTATTGTATTTTAACAATTGTTGTTTTGATTATATTATTAGGACTTTTTATCTATACAAAAATTACTTATTTAAAAGAGGAAAATGACAATTTAAAAGTTGCTTTAGATAAAATAAAAGTATTACTTGATAAGAAAAAAGAGTTACTTTTAAAACTTGTTAAGATTCTTAAGTATGATAATACTATTTTAGATAATGACAATCAGGATGTATTCTTATTAGATACACAACTTTTTGATTTAAGATGGGATTTAAATAAGTTGTTAGAAGAAAGTAAAAATAAAAAAATTCCTAATATTATTAAAGATTTAGATTTATTAGAAGAAGAGTTATTGGGTCTTAAAGATTTTTATAATTCTCATGCTAAAGACTATAATTTTATGTATGATAAAAAAGTTCTTTGTTGTTTTTATAAATTATTTAAGTTGGAAAGAAAAGAGTTATTCTCTGTTAAGAAGTTAGATAAGTATGAAATATTAAAAGAAGATTAGTCTATTTTGAAATCAATTGGACTAATCTTTTTTGATATTAGAAAATTATTTGTTTTAGAAAAGGGTTTACTACCAAAGAAGCCTCTTGAGGCTGATAGAGGTGAGGGATGAGCTGATTCTATTATTAGATGATTTGGGTTGGTTATTAGATATTTTTTGCTTCTAGCATAGCTTCCCCAGAGAATAAAGACTACTGGAGTTGGTTTTTCATTTATTTTTTCTATTACTTTATCTGTAAATATTTCCCAACCAATATCTTTGTGTGATAGGGGAAGATCTTTTTCTACAGTTAAGATACTATTTAGTAGTAAGATACCTTCTTTGGCCCATTTTTCTAGGGAGTTTGTTTTAGGAATAGGGTAGCCTAAGTCATCATGCAGTTCTTTAAAGATATTTCTTAAAGAGGGTGGTCTTGCAACATCATTTTTTACAGAGAAAGATAAGCCCTCAGCTTCTTTGTAACCATGATAGGGGTCTTGACCTAAAATTACTACTTTAACATTATCATAATCAGTAAGTTTAAAAGCTTTAAAAACATCATCTGCTTCTGGATAAATTGTTTTTTCACGATAGGCTTTTCTTACTTCTTTTACTATTTTTTGAAAATATGGTTTGGTATATTCTTCTTTTAATACTTGATCCCATTTTGTTGTTAACATTTTATCACCAATTTAAGTATATCATTTTTTATTAGGGTTAGGTATTATTTCTTTTCTTAATATATAGATAGAGTAGACATTGATAATTGATAAGAGGGCAAGGAGAGTATCTATGGTGTTCCAAACATTACTAGATTTGGTTATACCTCCACCTAGGATAGAAAAAATGGCAATTATTTTTAATAATGTGATAGCTTTTTTATTTTTGGTTAAGAGCTTTAGATTGCTTTCACCATAGTAATAGACTGTGATGATTGTAGAAAATGCAAATAAACTTAAAACTAGAAGAAGCATGATGTTTCCAAATTTGCCTAAGTGATAGCTCATGGCTAGATTAGTTAGTTCAATACCATTTATGTTTGTTAGATTTATGTTTTGATAAGGGAAAAGTAAGACTATAAAAGCTGTGGTAGTGATTATTAAAAAACTAATAAAGTAGGTTTCAACAATACCTATATAGCCTTGTTTTATAGGATCTTTGTTACAGTTAGCACCAGAAGCGATAGCACTTGTTCCTACGGCAGCTTCGGTGGCAAATATTCCTTTTTGAACTCCTATTATAAAGGTATAGAAAATACCACCTTTGATAGCTTGATTGGTAAAAGCTTGTTTTAGGATTAATAATAATATTTGAGGTATTTTATTTATATTGGTTATGGTTATTATTAGTCCTACAATAAGATATATACTGGTCATTATGGGAACAAGTTTATTACAAATTTTAGATGTTGATTTGATTCCTTTTATGATGATATATCCTGCCAAGAGGGCAATGAATAAAGAAATTATTATGGGTTTTATATTAAAGTTATTGGTTATTAAAGTTGTAATGGTGTTATTTTGAATAGCTAAAAAACCAAAGATATAAGTCATTATGGCTAGGATAGAGTAGGTTGTGGCCAAGATAGGAGATTTTAGCCCTTTTTTGATGTAGTAGGCAGGACCACCTTTATAGATATCGTTATCTTTTTCTTTATATTTGGTTGTTAAATAGTTTTCACAATAACAAATTATGGAACAGATAAAGGCTGAGACCCACATCCAAAAAATAGTTCCCGGACCACCATAGTAGATTGCAAAGGCAATACCCGCTAGCGAGCCTGCTCCTATTTTGGACGCCAAAGACATGATTAAGGTGTCTTTTATTGACATGGTTTGGTTAGTTGTTTGTTCTTTTAGATATTTAAAGATTTTATTTATTTTTATTTGAGGGAATTTTAATTTTAGAGAAAAGTAGATAGAACTTGTAAAAATCATTGCGATAGCTATGGCCCAAATTATTTTGTTTATTTGTTCATACAACATAAGATCACCCTAAATAATTGTATGTAAAAAAGGAGGCTTTTTTGCCTCCTTATTTATGATATTGTTCGTTATTAATAATTTTAAAAGAACGATAGATTTGTTCTAATAAAATAACTCGAAATAATTGATGAGGAAATGTCAAAGATGAAAATGATATTTTTTTGTCTATTAAAGATTTTATTTCTTTTGAAACACCATTTGATGAGCCAATTATAAAAGTTATGTTGCTGTTGGTCGTTAAGTCTTTTTCTATTAGTTTGGCAAATTCTAGGGATGTTTTTGGAATACCATTTATGTCTAATAATATGGGATTATCTTTAGGTTTTAGAGCTTTTTTTATTTCTTCAGCTTCTTTTTTTAAGGCTTCTTCGATGTTAGTATCAGGATAATCTTTTAGTTCTATTATTTCTATTTCATGATATTTTTTTAATCTTTTTTGATATTCTTCTAAAGCTTGGTTATAAAAACTTTCTTTTATTTTACCAAGACATATTATTTTTATCATTTTAAACCTCGATTTCTTCAAGTGGGGTATCTTGTTTTGCTATTTTTAAGTTTATGTTTTTATGTTTGGTTAAGATATCTTTCATAGCTTCTTGGACTAGTTGTTCACTGTTGTTTTCTTCACTTAAATGAGCAAGAATTACAGTTTTAGTTTTAGAAGTTATTATTTTTTCTAGATATTCTTTTGTCCTTTCATTGGATAAATGGCCAGTATCACCAAGGATACGTTGTTTGATTGGAAAAGGATAACTACAATTCATTAGTCTTTCTATGTTGTGATTACTTTCGATGATATAGACATCTTTATCTTTTATTTTTTCTAAAGTCTGTTCTTTTAGGTAACCAGTATCTGTTATGTATACTAATTGTTTGTTATCACTTGTGATAATTATGCCACAGCAAGGGACATCATGGGATAGGGCAAACAATTCTATTTTTACATCTATATCTGTGTATTCTTTAGTAATATTGATGTTAGCATTAGGAATAATTGATTGCAATTGTTTAGAAGTTGTTAAGACTAAAGGATTATATTTTTTTATGTAAGAAGTTAGTCCTTTGATATGGTCTTGATGAGTATGAGTGATGATTAAGATATCAATGTTAGGGAAGATGTTATCTGTTCTTTTTAAGATGTTTTTTAATGGCAGTCCAGCATCGATTAAGATGTTTTTGTTTTTTAGTTCTACTAAAGTCACATTGCCTTTAGAGCCACTTGATAATACTCTTATTTTCATTATCTATATATTAACATTGGATTTATTGTTCTTCCATGATATTCAACACCAAAATGAAGATGGCATCCCATAGCAAATCCTGTTTCTCCCATTAGACCAATTACTTGACCTTTACTTACACCTTGACCTTTGCTTACCCTTATTTGAGAAAGGTGGGCATATAAAGTTACATAACCATTGTTATGATTTATTTTTACATAATTTCCTAGACTGCTGTTGAAAGTTGCTACGGTTACTGTTCCAGATTGAGCAGCATATATTGGCGAGTTGCAACCTAGTCCAGCGATATCTTGAGCAGCATGAAGTTTTCCCCAACGCCAGCCATAACTATCTGTTAAGGTATAACCTGATTTAGTTGGCCAAGCCCACTCTTTACCACCAACTACAAAGGCTGTTTTTTCTCCTACTGCAACTATCCTACTTACTGGAGCAGATACTTCAATTGAAGAAATGTTATAAGCTGTTCTTATTTGACCATTAGCTGTTTGGATATTGGTTGTTACTAAACTTACACCTTTTTTACCTGCACGAATAACTCTTGTTTCTCCAACAAAAAGATTAGGATCTACTCTTGTTTCAGTTTTGTAGGAAACATCTTTATAGGAAGCGTTTTGTGATTCTTCAATTATAGTTATTTTTGGCTCGATTAAGCTAACAACGAGTTCTTGACCTTTAGATATTAAAGGATTTTTTTTGGCTAGAGTAGGGTTAGCTATTATTAATTCGTTAACATTTAAATGATTTTTTTCAGCGATTGATTCGATACTATCGCCGTCTTTAACTTTATATTTAGTCTGTTTATTGCTACCAAATAACAAATATTTAGCTAAGTCTTGAGCATTTGTTAAGATTGTTTCATTAGTAGGAATATGATCTTTTTTGATAGTTATTTGTTCTTCGATATAGACATTTTTAATTATTTCTCCAGTTTCTTTTATTTCTTCTTGTTCATTATTCAAATAGGCATTGTATTCTTTTTCGCTTACAAAAGATAACACTATTTGATTAATAGCCGTTTCTAGGTCTTCTTTTTTCATGATGTAGACTATTTCTTCTTTAGGCTCGATAGCGTCATCACTTTCACTAGTGGTTTGGCCATTTGATTTTATTGTTACTTTATAACCGTCAATGGTAAAACTTTCTTCTTGTTTTATTTTTTCATAGATATTTTCTGTTGTATCTATTTTTGTGTTGTAGGTTATTTCTTCTTTTACTTCTAAACCATACGGAGCATAAACTTTTTTTACATCATAGGTCTTTTTTAAATCTAGTTGTTCTTTATCAATATATTCTTCTAGTTCTTTTTTGTTTTTAATTAGTCCAATTGATTCTCCATTTAGATATATACGATATACTTTTTGAGCTCCAAAATAAACATTATTAGTGGCTGTTAAGATTAGGGTTATTGTAATTATAGCGATTGTTAAGATACTAAAAAATATTATCTTGTGCTTTCCCATTTTTATTCACTTCCTTTAGATTCTTTTTTATAATTCATAAATGATGAAGTGTCATGTTTAAAGATTACTTTGGCTGTTCCTATGCGACCACTTCTGTTTTTTCTTATAATTATTTCTGTCTCACTCATGTTAGGATCAATTTTGTTTTCAGGGTGATAGTAATCATCTCGATAGATAAATGCTACAATATCAGCGTCTTGTTCAATGGATCCTGATTCACGTAAGTCACTTAATATTGGTCTTTTGTCTTCACGCATTTCAGGTGTTCTTGATAACTGAGCTAGAGCAATTACAGGAATTTCTAGTTCTAGGGCAAGAGTTTTTAAGGCTCTTGATATTTCTGATACTTCTTGTTGTCTATTTCCTAGATATCTTGATGTGCCTACACTTATTAATGATAGGTAATCTATTACTATTAAGCCTAGGTTGCCGTCAGTTGTAGCAAGGCGTCGACATTTTGCTTTAATATCACCAATTGTAGTACTTGATGAGTTATCAATATAGATATTTAAATCAGATAATTGACTTATGGCTTCATTGATACGTCGCCAATCTTGATTTTGTAAATTACCATTTTTTAATTTATCTCCCTCGATTTGACCAAGAGATGAAATCATACGTGATACTAGTTGTTCGGCCATCATTTCCAGACTAAAGATTGCTACTGTTTTTTTGGTTTGAGAAGCCACATTAGTAGCAATATTTAAAGCAAGAGCTGTCTTACCCATAGATGGACGAGCAGCAATTATTATTAATTCATTTTTATGAAAACCATCTGTTAATTTATCTAAATCATATAATCCTGTTGGAATACCACTTATTTTTCCTTTTTTAGAAGATAATTCTTCCAAATTTTGATGAATTGATTCCAAAACTTCTGGCATTGTTCTAAATTCTGATGAACTTCTATTTTTAGCTACTTCTAAAATTTTGGTTTCTGCTTGTTCTAAAACTTCATTGATAGGTAAGGATGTCTCATATCCTAGAGTGGCTATTTCTGTTGCTTTGTCGATTAATCTTCTTGCTATTGCTTTGTCTAGTACGATTTGCAAATAATATTCTATGTTTGAAGCAGTTGGTGTCTGTTCTAGAATTTCAGTTAGATATTCAACACCACCAACTTCAGTTAATTTTTTTTCATCTTTTAGTTCGTTGGTTAAGGTTGTTATATCTAAGGCAATATTTTTATCAGATAATTTTTTTATGGCTTCAAATATTTTGCCATTTTTTTCAATATAAAAGCTTTCTTTAGTTAGTTGTTCTAAAGCTTTTTGCATAGCATATTTAGATAATAACATTGCTCCAATGACTGATTGTTCTGCTTCCTCATTATATGGTATTTCTCTTTTCATTGTTTTACCTCTATTTTGTTAATTGTACTTTTATTGTAGATTTTATATTTTTATATAGTATTATTTCAACATCATGATAACCTAAAGTACTGATTGGACTTTTTAGGTTTATTTGATTTTTATCTATTTTGTATTTTTTATCTAGTTTTTCTTTTATTTGTTTTATGGAAATACTTCCAAAAACTTTATCTTGTTCTCCAGTTTTAACTTTAAAAGTTAAGACTTCTTTTTCTAATTGTTCTTTTAAAAGTAGTGCTTCTTGTTTATTTTTTTCATCTAATAATCTTTCATTTTCTTGGGAGCGTTTTAAAGCTTCAGTTGTTGCAGGAGTCTTTTTTACAGCATATCCTTTTTTTATTAAGAAGTTTTCTGCATATCCATCTTTAACTTCTTTGATTTCCCCTTTTTTTCCTTGATTTTTTAAATCTTTAATAAAGATTACTTGCATATTACACCTCTTTTAATTGGTTTTATGTGTTTTTATTATACTACACTTTTTAGGAAAATAAAAGAAAAGTAGTTGTTTTTCTACTTTCCTTATTTTGTATATGGTAATAGGCCAATTGCTCTTGCTTTTTTTATTTGTTCTGCAATAAATCTTTGATGCTTTGCACAAGCACCTGTTACTCTTCTTGGTAATATTTTACCTTTTTCATTGATATATTTTTTTAAGATTTCTACATCTTTATAATTTATTGTTTTTCCAGTACACATATAGCATACTTTCTTTTTCTTACGATAAAATTCTGCCATTGTTTCCTCCTAACTAAAATGGTAAGTCATCGTCTTCTATTTTGATTTCATCTCCAAAGTCTTTAAATGGATCATTGTTAGTACTTTCTTTTTCTGTATCTTGGGCAAAGTCATATGGATTTACTTCAGGAGAAGCTTGTCTTTGTTCTTTTGATGCTTTAGTATCTAAGAATTGAACATTATCTGCCACTACTTCAGTAATATATCTTTTTTGTCCATTTTGATCATCATAAGTTCTTGTTTGGATTCTTCCATCAATAGCAACTTGACTACCTTGATTTAAATAATTTTTTACATTTTCAGCTTGTTTTCTCCATACTACAATGTTAATAAAATCTGTTTCTCTTTCACCAGATTGTGCTGTAAATGGACGATTTACTGCCAATGAAAATGTGGCTACCGGTATATTGGTACCAGTGTATCTTAATTCTGGATCTCTTACTAATCTTCCTATTAAAAATACTTTATTCATAATTACCTCTTAATTATTTGTCCATTTTTACTACTAATGAACGGATTATATTTTCATTAACGTTTGCCATATGATTAAATTCTTCCACTACTTGCTTATCACAAGTAACTGTTAAAAGGAAATAATAACCTTTTTTAAATTTTTTAATTTCATATGCAAGATCTTTTTGACCCATGTCTTTAAAATCTACTACTGTAGCACCTTTTTTTTCTATTAAAGTTTTAACATCTTCAGCAACTTTTTTAATTGTTGCTTCATCTAAAGTAGGTTTTACAACAAACATGATTTCATAATTACGCATTATCTTACACCTCCTTTTGGACATTTGGCTTCCTAATGAAGCAAGGAGTAACTTAAATACTCGTGTGTATTATATCAATAAAATATATGTTTTGACAAGATTTTTTTGATATTTTTTAAGTTTTTTATAAAAAAAGAAGATAAAAATTTATTAATATAGATTTTTATTTTCTTTTTGAGTTTTGGGCTAGTCCTCTTTCATATAAATAATAATTAATATCAGTTAGCTCATTTGATAACTGATTATTAGAAATACCATTTTGCTCATTAATGTTCATTTCTATCATTTTTTTACCATAGCTTGTTACATAATTTTTGGCTTCTTCAACAGTTAAATCTGGCACCAAAGACATTAGTGCCTCGCTATTACCACTTGCTAGTGCTTTAATTATTTTACGAGCGTATGTTTTATCTAAATCCATAAAATTTCTCCTTTAAATTAGCTTTTTGTTTTTAAAAAAGATATTTATTTTTTTAATAAATATCTAAACATTAAATCTAAAATGGCAAATATCGCCATCTTGCATTAAATAGTCTTTTCCTTCAATTCTAAATTTACCATTTTCTTTTACTTTTAGTTCATTGCCATAAGTTATTAAATCTTCATAAGCAATTATTTCCGCTTTGATAAAGCCTTTTTCAAAATCACTGTGAATTATGCCCGCACACTCTTTGGCGTTCATACCGTCATGATAAGTCCATGCTTTTACTTCCTGTGGACCACAAGTAAAGTATGTTTTTAGCCCAAGTAAAGAATATGTTGTTTCTATTAATTTATCTAAACCACTTTTTTCTATGCCTAAATCTTTTAACATTTGTTGTTTATCTTCTTCATCTAGTTCTACTAATTCAGATTCTATTTTAGCAGATACTTGAATTACTTTGGAATTTTCTTTCATGGCATACTCTTTTAAAGCTTTCACATATTTATTTTCTTCTAAAATGTCTTCTTCACTTATATTTGCTATATAAATATGGGGTTTTAGAGTTAATAAATTATATGATTTCATAGCTAATAGTTCTTCTTTTTTATACTCTATTAGTCTTAATGGTATGTTTTTTTCTAAAGCTTCTTTAGATTTTGTTAGGGCTTCTAATTCTATTAAAGTTTCTTTATCTTTAGTTGTTTCAGCTTTCTTTTTTATTTTATCTATACGATTAGAAATTATTTCTAAGTCTGCCAAAGCTAGTTCTAAATTAATTATTTCTATATCTCTTATTGGATCTACAGAGCCTTCAACATGAGTTATTTCTTTATCTTCAAAACATCTTACAACTTCACAGATAGCGTCTGTTTCTCTTATGTGTGATAAGAATTTATTACCTAATCCTTCTCCAGTGGAAGCTCCTTTTACAATACCTGCGATGTCTACAAATTCAATTGTTGCTGGTTTTACTTCTTTTGGATTATAGATTTGGTTTAGTTTTTCTAATCTATCATCTGGAACATTTACAATTCCTACATTTGGATCGATTGTGGCAAAAGGATAGTTAGCCACTAAAATATTTTTTTTTGTTATTGCATTAAATAATGTTGATTTTCCCACATTGGGAAGACCTACTATTCCTGTTTTTAATCCCATTTTAGTTCTCCTATAAGTTTATGTGTGATGATGGTCCTAGAGGTAGTCCTATTATATACCAAATTATAATTATTAATAACCAAGTAATTAATAAAGCTATAAAGTATGGTACCATCATTGATAATCCTCTTCTTATTCCATATGATTTATCACTATCTTTATTATAAATATTTAAATAACCTATGTAGATTACAAAATATGTTAATAAAGGTGTTATTCCATTAGTCATTGATTCTGCTGCTCTAAAGACTATTTGAGCAAAAGCTGGCGACATATTTAGCTGCATCATCATTGGTACTAGAACAGGGGAGATTATAGTCCATTTAGTTAAGGAACTAGTAACAAAGATATTGCTGATAGCAATTATTAACATGGCAACAATTATTAACATTAAACCTGATAATGGTAAGTTTCTTAATAAATTTGTAAGTAAAGAGACAATAACTGTTCCTATGTTAGTTGCTCTAAAAATGGCTATAAATTGTGTAGCAAAGAATAATGTTACTAACAATTCGCCAATTTTTGATAATTCTTCTCCAAGACGAGAGAATAGTTCTCTATCACTTTTAATTGTTTTAGCTCCAATACCATAAGCTATTCCGGTTACACCAAAGAAGATTGCTAGTATGTAAGTAAAACCTGCTTGAAAGTAAGAGTTTTCACCAAATAATTGGTAGGCATAGGCTTCTTCAGATGTATCTAGTAATATACCTGATAAAGGAAGATTTGGTATTATCATATAAATGAAGATAAAACCTACCACTATGGCTGCAATTAAAGCATATTTTAAGCCAACTTTCTGTTTTGTTTCTTCCATTATTTTCTTTTGCTCTTCATATTGAAGATCAAGATATTCTATTTCTTTGGTATTTCCTAAATCATCTTTTGTTTTGGAAACATAACGACCAAATTTTTTTACTATATATTTTTCAGTTACAAATGTTCCAACAATAGATATTATTATGCAGGAAGCTATCATTATATATAAGTTAGATGTCATTTTTACATATATATCACTATCGATTAAGTGAGCTGCTCTTATGGTATATGGCAATAAACTTATATCTATTGTTCCTACGAAGCAACTTATTCCATACCCAAAAGCTACACCTGCGAAAGCTGTGGCAATTCCCGCTAGAGGGTTACGACCATTAAATAAGAAGAGCAATGCTCCAAGAGGTATTAAAACTGTATATCCAACTTCATTGACAATACTTGAAAAGGCTGCTAGTAAGAATAATAGGAAAGTTATTATTTTTGGATTTATCTTTGCTAGTTTTTTATTCATTACTGCTTGTAATAGTCCTGTTACTTGAGCTATTCCAATACCAATTAAAGTAATTATCAAAGAGGATAGGGTACTGAAACTTATAAAGTTTGAGGCAGCATTACTAATTATTTCTTTCATGCCGTCATAACTTAGCATATTTTTTACTTCTACTATTGTCTGTTCTAATTCATTGGTTGCTGTGTTGATACTACTATAAGTTGCTGAAAAATCAAATAGTGATAGAACATAACTTAATAAGATTACTATTGCTATCAATATTATATATCCTGTTATTGGGTGCAAGTATGGTCTTTTATTTTTTTTATTTTTGTTCACTTGGATCACCGTCCATTATTTTTTTTATTTTTTTATTAAATTCTACTCTTGGAAGCATTATGACTCTTTGGCAAGCTAAACATTTTATTTTTATGTCTGCTCCTAATCTTATTATTTCCCATAAGTTGTTACCACAGGGGTGTTGTTTTTTCATAATTACTTTTGTACCAATTGTATATTTTTTTTCTTCCATTTAATCCTCTTAATCTTGTTTATAATGCATTATATCAAGAATTCTAGTTAAGTCTTGCTCAGTGGTGTAGTTAATTTCTATTTTGTTTTTAGTAAGTTTTACTTTTGTTCCTAAAAATTCTGATAAGTCTTGCTGCAAAGATAGGTGTTCAGTAGATGATGAGTGATTTATTTTGTTTCTTTTTTGATATTCTTTTGATTTAGAAATATCTTCAACAATTCTTACACTCAAGTCTTCATTAGCTATTTTGTCTGCTAAATCATTTATTTTTTCACTATCTTCCATTTTAGATAAGACTCTTGCATGGCCCATAGTAATTTTGTTTTCTGTGACTAATTTTTTTGTGTGTTCTGGCAAAGATAAAAGTCCTAACATGTTGGTTATGTAACTTCTACTTTTACCAACTTTCTTGGCAATTTGTTCTTGATTTAAGTTTAATTTTTGTTGTAGAGCTCTATAGGCTTCAGCTTCTTCGATAGCATTTAAGTTTTCTCTTTGAAGATTTTCTAATATAGCAATTTGCATCATTTCATCATCGTTATAATCTTTTACAATTGCTTTTATTGTTTTTAGTCCTGCAAGACGTGATGCTCTTGCTCTTCGTTCTCCCGCGATTATTTCATAGCCTTTGATACTTCTTTTTACTATTATTGGTTGAATTAGACCATGTTCTTTAATTGATTCTTTTAGTTCTTCTAGTGATTCTTCATCAAAAGTTTTTCTTGGTTGATAAGGGTTTGGTCTTATTTCATCTAGAGGTATTTCTTCAATTTCTTCTTTGGTTGCTTGATTAATTATTTTTTCTTCTAATTTTTCATAGCTTATGTCTTCAATATTAAATAGTTCCTCAAGCCCTTTACCTAGAGCTCTTCTTTTAGGTTGTTCATTCATTATTATTTATCACCTCTTTCGCTAAATTTAAATAAGCTGCAGATCCTTTGCTTTTTGGATCGTAGGCTATTATTGGCTTTCCGTGTGATGGAGCTTCAGTTAAACGTATTAGTCTTGGAATTATTGTGTTATATACTTTATCTTTAAAGTAACTTCTTATTTCTTCAACTACTTCAACACCAAGGTTAGTTCTTACATCTAACATTGTTAATAATACACCCTCGATAGAAAGTTTTGGATTTAGTTTTTGTTGAGTGAATTTAATAGCCTTTAATAATTGAGTTATTCCTTCAAGAGCAAAGAATTCACATTGAACAGGTATTATTACAGAGTCTGATGCTACTAAAGCATTAGTTGTTATGATACTTAGGGCTGGAGGACAGTCTATAATAATGAAATCAAATTGATCTTTTATTTTTTCTAAGTTGTTTCTTAATTGATCTGTTTTAATAAATGAGGGATTGTCTTTATTATGCTCCATTTCATAATCTATTCCTGCTAGATTGATGTTTGAGGGTAAGACATATAAGTTTCTATATTTAGTTTTGATGATTGCGTCTTTTATTTCACAAGTACCATTTAGTACGTTATAGATACTATTTTCTATTTCGCCTTTATTTAAACCAATTCCTGTTGTTGCATTGCATTGAGGATCTAAATCGATTAATAAAACTCTTTTGTTTAATATTGCTAGTGAAGCAGAAAGATTTATACTAGTGGTTGTTTTACCAACTCCACCTTTTTGATTTATTAAAGATATTACCTTTCCCATTTTACCACCTATTTCTTTTTTTGACTATTTATAGTTTATCAAATATTGTGGTTTTTTGAAAGGGGTTTGTTTATATTTTTTAAAAGATACATTATTTTGTTAATGTATCTTTGGCATTTATTTTTTTATTACATATATTATAATAGGTGAAGTGCATGAGAGATAGAAAGCATAATTTTTTATGTAACTGTTCTAATTGTCAAAATAGGAGAAGACATAGTAAATTTTATATTGGTTTTATCTGTTGTTGGTGTATTATTATTTTTTATCAAGCTATTATTACTTTGTTATTTGCTTTTACTTTTAATAGTTTTTTATTGTTCGTTGAAATTTTATTTTTCTTCTATCTGGTTATGAGAATTATAATATGGTGATAGAAACTTATCTGTTTTATAGATATATTTAAGTAAGTTACTTACTTTTTTTGTGTTTTGATATTCATCGGTTGTGAAAGTTATTTCTTCTGGGATAGAAATTAGTAAAAAAAACATTATTCTTTCACTTTTGGTTAGAGGATAGTTATGTTCATATTGATTAAATAATGATTCCATATCATAAGACATATAATACTTTTTATATAGTTGTATTAGATCATAGATAGGGGAAGCTTTAGTAGATTTATTCCAACTTATTAAGTAGGATCTTTCATTAATTATTAGATGATTTAGGTCAATATTATTGTGAATTTGAACTTTTCTTGTTCTTTGTTCTTTAATTTTCTGTTCATACCAAATGTCTATGTTGTTATTACAATAATTTAGTAGGGAATATATTTTAGAGATGTTTCTTTGCAAAAGATAATGACTAGGAGAGGGGTATATTTCTTCTAGAGCTTGATTATCGATTGATGTATAGTAATCTTTTAAGTTGTTTATTTTTGTTTTTAGGGTTTCATATTGTTCTTTGATGTTATCTTCGTTTATTTTTTCATAGGTTGTTGTTTTTAAATGAAGGAGACTTAGTATGTTTACTAAGTCTTTTATTTTTTCTTCTTTGGGAATATCGTAATCTTCTAAATATTGCCATATTTCATATTGATCTTCTTTTAAATCATAACGATCTGGGAAGTAATTAAAGGATCTGGTCTTTAGATATTTTAAGGTTGTATCGGGTATAGTTTTCTTTTTGAAGACTAGTTTTTGATTGTCTGTTTTTACTATGATAGCATTTTTATTTTTATAGTAAGAAGTAGGGTGGAGGTTATATTTTCTTAATATTTCTTTATCTATCATTTTAAGTTAGGAATTATTAGTTTAGTAGCTGGCATGACATTATCTAAGTTGTTGTATTGTTGTAAGTCTTCATAAGATACTTGGTATTTTTTCATTATTGAATCAAGGGTATCTTGTTCTTGAACTAGGTAAATGCTATAAGTTAAGTATGTTTCTTCTTCTTTAAAGGATAAGTATTCTTTAGCAGGGGTTGGCTCTCTTTGTTCTTGAGACTCAATAACTGGGGATTTAATTTCTTCAGTTAATTTGGTTAGTTCTTGTTCAAAGTCTTTTGGTTTGCTTTCTTCGATTGGTTGTTCTTCTTGAATAGTTCTATCACTAGGTTGTTCTTTTCTTGTTAGGTTATCCACCAACAAATCAATGGTTAATTTTAGGGTATTATCACTTATTTCATAGTTAAAATCATCAATATCTAAAGTAGCTTTTAAGGCATCATATTCATCACTTATGTTTATTTCACAGGGTATTTTATAACTATATTGTTCTTCCATGGAAGATGAGGATAGCATTTTATATGTTCCTTTTACATAGAAGTTACCTCTTATTGTATCTTCGGCATCAAATTTAAGATCATTTTCAAGAGAAATAGAGGTTATTTCTCCAATTGTTGTTTTAAATGTAATTTCCTTTTCAAAAGGTATTATTTGTTTCATAATTCACTCTCCATTACTAAAATATATTAAAAGAATATGCAAAAAATACATATTCTTTAATTTTTAGGGTTTAAATTTAGTTCTTCGATGATTTCATCAAGATTTTTGACAAATTTAAATGTTAAATTTTTAGTAATTTCAGAATCTAGTTTTAAAACTTCATTTTTATTATCATAGGGAATAAAAACTTTTTTGATACCAGAACGTTTTGCTCCAATTATTTTTTCTTTTAAACCTCCAACTGGTAAGATATCACCATGAAGTGTTAATTCTCCAGTTAGGGAAATGTTGGTTGGTATTTTTTTGTCAGTAAAGGCACTTATTATGGCAATAGCTATGGCTACACCAGCACTTGGACCGTCTTTTTTGATTGCTCCTGCGGGAACATGGATATGAATATCACTGTTATCTAATAAATCATAAATTATTCCTAGTTTTTTATAATTGGTTTTGATATAACTTAAACTTAACATGGCACTTTCTTTAAAGACTTCTCCTAAAGAGCCAGTAGTTAAAATTCTTCCTTTTCCTCGATAATACGCTATTTCAATTGGTAAGATATCTCCACCTAAAACACTATAACCCATACCATTTACAGTTCCTATTAGATAGGCATATTTTGTTTTATGATGATTATATTTTTCTAAGCCTAGAAAGTCTTTTATTTCTTGTTCTGTAATTTTTTTTGTTTTTATTTCTAATAACTCTTTTTTGGTTATTATTTTTCTTAAAATTAAGGCTATTGTTCTTTCTAATTCACGAACTCCGGCTTCTTTTGTATAAGAATTTATTATTAATTCAATAGCTTTTTCAGTAAAAGTTATGTTTTCGTTTTCTAGATTGTAACTTTTTAATAATTTAGGTATGATGTAATCTTTACATATGTTTATTTTTTCATATTCTGTATAACTTGCTAATTCTATTATTTCCATTCTGTCATATAGTTCTTGTGGTATTTTTTCAATGTAATTAGCAGTGGTTATGAACATTACTTTTGATAAGTCATATTCTTCTTCAATGTAGTTATCTTGAAATTTAGAGTTTTGTTCTTTATCTAATACTTCTAGTAAAGCAGAAGAGGGATCTTTATTTTGATCTTTATACATTTTATCTATTTCATCGATAACAAAGACAGGATTAATTGTTTTAGCTTTTTTCATGCCTTTTATTATTTTACCGGGAGATGAAGCAATGTAAGTTCTACGATGTCCTAATATTTCTGCTTCATCACTGGTGCCTCCAACTGACATTTTGACATAGGCTCGATTCATAGCTTTAGCAATACTTTGAGTTAGAGTAGTTTTCCCTACACCCGGGGGACCAACAAGGCAAATTATAGGGCTATTTTTTAAATCAGATGTACTTATTAAGGCTAAATATTCAATTATTTTTTCTTTTACTTCATTTAGACCATAGTGAGATTCATCTAATATTTTTTGAGCTTTTTGTAAGTCTTGATTATCTATAGTTTGCTCTTGCCAAGGAAGAGATAAAACTTCATCAATGTAAGATCTAATCATTGAAAATTCAGGAGATGCTGGAGGAGTTAGCTCTAATCTTTGCAATTCTTTTTCTAGATGTTTTTTGATTTTTTCACTCATTGAAGATTTGGCTATTTGTTCTTTTAGTTTTTTTGTTTCTTGTTCGTAGCTATCTTCAATTTTTAGTTCTTCTTTGATAGCTTTTAGTTTTTCTTTTAGGATAAATTCTTTTTGATTATCATCTATATTTTTTGTTACTTTTTCATTTATTTGTTCTTCTAAAGCTTTTATTTGTTCTTCTTGATTAATATCTTGAATTAATTTTAAGCAACGTTCTATTGGGTTTGCTTCATTTAAATATTCTAATTTTCTTGATGTTGATAGCTCTAGAGTACTTACTAATATATCTGTTAATTTATCTAAATCATTTATCCCAGACATTTTTTGTAAGATTGCTTCTTTTGTTTCGGAATCTTCGATAAAATAATATTCTATTTGTTTAGTTAGACTTCTTATATAGGCTGTTTGTTCGATGTTTGTTAGTTTAGGGATATCTATTTTTTCAATTTCCGATAAGAAAATTCCGTCAATTTGTTCAACATTTTTGATATTTACTCTTGTTTTTCCTGATAGGGAAATACGCATTTTATTATTTGGTAAATCTAGTTTTAAATTTATTGTTGCCACAACTCCAGTGGTGAGATCTTTAGGAAGAGATGTTTCAATAAAAGAGGTGTTATCAACGATTATTAAAATGTTTTTATTATAATAAGAAATAGCTTTATTAATGACATCTTTTTCTGGCTGCTCAGTTAGTTCTAATCTTATTTCGTTTTCTGGAAGTAAAACCATATTTTTTATTATTAAGATAGGTAATTTTGTATTTTGCATAAGGTTTTTCCCTCCTTTTAAAATAATTACTTTCTATTATACTTTATATTTCATTTTTTTCAAGAAAAAAAGGATTTTTTTTAATCCTTTTTTTGGTATTTTTTAGATTGTTTCGTTTTCTTTATCTTTATCTATTTTTATAACAATTTGATAGACATTTTCAAAGTCAAATTCTTCGGTTTCAATGCTAAAACCAAATTTTTTAGTGTTTTGAACAGCTTGTCTTACATTATTGATAGCAAAGCGTAAATCATAGACATCTCCATATGGATTTTCAATAGTTGGATTTACTGGCACGGTAGGAGAATCATAGTTAAATGTTTGTTGAACATTAACTGGTTGGGTGGTTGATACAGGTTGTTCTTCACTATTTTTTATATCTACTCTTAGTTTGTTAAAGATATTTTCATCTATATTTTCTTCTTCAGGTGCTTTTGCTGGTGCTTGTTTTGGACTTGGTATATTTGGAACATCTTGTGATAATTCAATTGGTGTTTGTGTTTCTTCTTGCGGTGGTGCAACTGGTTTTGGTTTTGTGATACCTAAAGCTTTTTCTATTTCATCATCAAGTTGTTTTACTGTCCATCTATTAGTTATGATGTCTTGAAGCAACTGTCTTTGTTTTTCTTTTTCTTTTACTTCCAACAAGCTTCTTGCATGACGTTCTGATATTTTATTATTTAATAGTGCTGTTTGAACTTCTTCATCTAGTTGTAGTAATCTTAATTTGTTAGCTACAGCAGATTGAGATTTTCCTAAATTTTGGGCTAATTCTTCTTGAGTTAAGTTATCTAATTTTAAGATTGTTTGATAAGTTTTAGCTTCTTCGATTGGTGTTAGGTCTTCTCTTTGAAGATTTTCTAACAAAGCAACTTTAGCAGCTTCTTTATCGTCCATATCTTTTACTAAAGCAGGAATTGTTTTTAGACCAGCTTTTTTAGTAGCACGATATCTTCTTTCTCCTGCGATTATTTCATATTTATCTCCAACTTTTCTTACTATTATTGGCTCGATTATGCCATGTTCTTTGATAGAAGTTGATAGTTCTTCTAACTTTTCTTCATCGAACATTTCCCTTGGTTGGAATCTATTAGGCATTATATCGTCTATTGATATATCAAATACTTCTTTTTCTAGATTCATAAAAAATACCCCATTTCTTTATTTTATTCTTTTTACAATATCCTAATTTATATTATACAATAATCAACTATATTTTACAATGATAAATTTTTAAATTTATAGACTATTTTTTAATATTTCATTGTATTGTCTTGGATATTTTTTTGGAGTTTTATCTATTTTTTGAAATTTTAATAAAGTTCTTAAGCTATTTTCTATTGGCAAGTTAAATATTTGTTTTTCTAATAGTTGCATTTTTAGTATTTTTTGAGCATTTATTGAATCTTTTAATTCTTGTTCTACTTCAGATTTATAGAGTATTAAAAAACCATTTTGTTTTAACATTTTAGAAGTTATTTCTAATAAAATATTAGTTTTAGATACTGCTCTTGAGACTATTAAATCGAAAGTTTCTTCATTGTTTTTGGAATAGGTTTCTATTCTAGAATTTATAGCTATTATATTTTTTAAAGATAGAGCTTCTATTACTTTGTTTAAAAAGTTTATTCTTTTTGTTTGAGAATCTATTAGAGTTACTTTTAAATTAGGAAACACTATTTTTAGAACTAAACCGGGAAAACCTGCACCTGTACCTACATCACAAAGAGTATTAATGTTTTTTAAATCTATTATTTTAGTAATTGTTAAAGAATCGTAGAAATGTTTTAAATAAACATCTTTTTCTTGGGTTATGGTTGTTAGATTTATTTTTTGATTTTCGGTAATTAAGAGGTTATAGTAAGTGCTTAATTGTTCTTGTTGGGTGGTAGTTAGTTCTATTTGTAATGTTTTTAATTCTTTTATAAATTGTTCTTTATCCATTTTGATTCCTCTTTTTTAAATAGATTGCTAAGATAGCTATATCTTGAGGATTAACACCACTTATTCTTGAAGCTTGGGCAATGGTTGTTGGCTTTACTTTGTTTAGTTTTTCTCTTGCTTCTTTGGCAATGTTATCTATTTTATTATAATCTATATCTTCTTTGATTAACATTTTTTCATATTCTAACATTTTTTTAGCTTCTTTTTCTTGTTTTTTGATGTAGCCATCATATTTTGTTATTATTTCTATTTCATTTAAGATATCGTTTGAGAAAGTTGTTTTTAAATATTTAGCTATATCTTTTTGTGATACTTCAGGTCTTTTTAATAAATCATATAGAGATATACGATTTTTTATTTCGTTAGTATTAATATTTTTTAAGTATTCATTTGTCTGTTTAGTAGGATTAAGGTAGGTTGTTTTTAGTTGTTCTAGACAAGTGTTGATGTTTTCTTTTCTTTCAAGATATTTTTCGTATTGAATAGGGGATAATAATCCTATTTTATGACCATATTCGGATAATCTTAAATCAGCATTGTCATTTCTTAATAGTAAGCGATATTCTGCACGAGATGTTAATAATCTATATGGCTCATTGGTGCCTTTTGTTACTAAATCATCTATTAAAACTCCAATGTAAGCTTCATTTCTTTTTAAGATTAATGGGTCTTTGTTTTCAAGTTTTAGAGAAGCATTTATTCCTGCCATTAGACCTTGACAGGCTGCTTCTTCATAACCACTTGTTCCATTTATTTGACCTGCGGTATAAAGATTTTCAATTATTTTGGTTTCAAGAGTTTGTTTTAATTCCAAAGGATCTATGGCATCATATTCGATAGCATAGGCATATTTTAAAATTTCAGCATGCTCTAAACCTTTTATGGAGTGGACCATTTCTTCTTGAATATCTTTACTCATTGAAGTTGAAAAGCCTTGAAGATAGATATCATCATAGTGAATACTTTCTGGCTCTAGGAAAAGTTGGTGACGATCTTTATCTTTAAATCTTTCTATTTTGGTTTCGATTGAAGGACAATATCTTGGACCAATTCCTGTGATTAAACCAGAATACATACTTGTTTTATCTAAATTGTTTCGTATTATTTCATGGGTTTTTTCATTTGTATATGTTAAATAGCAATCAAGTTGTTTATTCACATCATAAAAATATTCTTCTAGATGAGAAAAACTTAAGTACTCTTTATCTCCTTTAGCTATTTCTGTCTTAGAAAAATCTATTGATGATTTTTTTAGTCTTGGTGGTGTTCCGGTTTTTAATCTTTGGATTGTAAAACCTAGTTTTTTTAAACAATTACTTAGTTTTTGTGAAGTTTTTTCTCCATCTGGACCTGAAATTTTCTTTTCTAATCCTATTAAGATATTACTTTTTAAATAAGTTCCTGTTGTTAAGATAACGATATTAGATTTTATTTCTTCTTTATTTGATAAGATTACACCACAGACTTTGTTATCTTTTGTTATCAAGTCATCAACAAGAGCTTCTTTTAAAGTTAAGTTTTCTTGATTTAAGAGTGTTTCTTTCATGTTTTTTTGATATTCTATTTTATCTATTTGGGCTCTTAGGGCTTGTACTGCTGGACCTTTTTTGGTATTTAACATTTTTATTTGTAAAAGTGATTTGTCTGTTATTTTACCCATTTGGCCTCCAAGAGCATCTATTTCACGAACGACAATTCCTTTGGCAGGACCTCCAATTGAGGGATTACAGGGAGCTTTGGCAATGTTTTCTAAACTTCCTGTTATTAGTAGAGTTTTATGATTCATTTTAGCACACGCTAAAGCGGCTTCACAACCAGCATGACCTGCTCCTACTACTATTACTTCGTACATTTTGTTACCTCCTTTTTTATTTTCCAACGCAAAAGTTAGCAAATAAATGATCTATTATTTCTTCTTGGTAAGTTATACCAATTATTTCTCCTAGAAGAGTGAAAATGTTTTTTAGATCTATTTCTAACATATCAATTGATACTAAAGAGATATTTTGTTCTATTTCTTTTAATATGTCATATGATTCTTGTAATTTTTGTTCATTTTCAATATTAGAAACATAGTTAAAGTCTTTATAATTTATTTGTTCTAGTTCAAATAAACTTTTTATTTTCTTGATTAAGCTATCTAATCCGTCTTCTTTAGTGGTTGTTGTGGAAACTATATTTTCGTTTTCTATATTTAGAGATAGCTTGTTTTCTAAATCTATTTTATTTATTACTATTATTCTTTTTTTATCTTTGGTTAAATTTAATAGTTCTTCATCTTCTTTTGTTAGTTTTTCATTGTTATTTAATATTAATAAGACTAAGTCTGCTTGTTTTATGGCCTCAAGGGATTTATTTACCCCGATTGTTTCTACGACGTCTTCGGTTTTTCTTATTCCTGCAGTGTCTATTAAGTTTAATAATATTCCGTCTAGATTAATTTCTTTTTCTATTATATCTCTTGTGGTGCCCGGAACATCAGTAACTATTGCTTTGTCTTCTTGGGATAAAAAGTTTAAGATACTACTTTTGCCTACGTTAGGACGTCCAACAATTGCGACATTTAGACCATTTTGAATTATTTTAGAAATTTTAGAGTTTTCAATTAGTTTTTCAAAATCTTTTTTTAATTCAGATATTAATGCTTCTATTTTTTCTTTTGTTACTTCTTCAATGTCTTGATATTCTGGATAGTCAATATTTACTTCGATATTACTTAGTATATCAAGAATTTTAGAACGCATTTGTTTTATTTTTTGAGTTGTTTTACCTTCAAGATTGTTCATGGCAATTTTTCTTGCTTCTTCAGTTTTAACATTTATTAAATCCATTACTGCTTGAGCTTCTGTTAAAGATATTCTGCCATTTAAAAATGCTCTTTTTGTAAATTCTCCGGGGTTTGCTAATCTTGCTCCTTTTTTTAGTAATAGACTTAGTATTTTTTTAGTTGTAGGAATTGAGCCATGACAATTTATTTCTATAACATCTTCTTTTGTATATGTTTTTGGCTCTTTCATTACTGTTATTAATACTTCATCGATGATTTCGTTATCATCTTTTATTAAAGCATAGTTTATGGTATGAGATGCTTTTTTTGTTAAATCAATATTTGTAATTTTATTAGTTATGGATATGGCATCTTTACCACTTAATCTTATTATGGAGATTGCTCCTTTTGTTTGTGATGTGGAAATTGCCACGATAGTATCTTGCATAATATCACCTTTTTTCCTCCGGTATTATATCATTTTATATAGAAAAAAGAAAGAGTTTTTAAAAAAAAGAAAGTGATTTTTTAATCACTTGTCTTCAATTTTTTCTTCTTGTTTTTTTGGTTTTATCACGACATATCTATTTGGCTCTTCACCAAAGCTTTCTGTCATAACATCTTTTGAGTCATTTAAAGCATTATGAATTATTCTTCTTTCGAAGGAATTCATTGGGTCTAGTTTGGCTTCAACTTTTGTTTTGGCAACTTCTTTAGCAGTATATTTAGCTAGCTTTTCTAGACGTTCTTTTCTTTTTTGTTTATAATCGTTAGTATCTACGATAAATTTGTAGTAAGTATTTAACTGTTCAATTACCATTGCAATTGCAAGTGTTTGGATAGCGTCCATTGTTCTTCCATTTTTACCTATTATTATGGAATCATCGCCAATTATGTTAAAGATTGTTATACCGTTTCTTGTTCTTTGTTCAACTTGAGCTTCTAATCCTAAACCTCTTACTATTTTAATTAAAAATTCTTTTATTGCTCGATTGATTTCTACTTTAGTTACACCCTCCACAACAACTTTTTTATTGAAAAGAGTTTTTTTTGTAGCTGTTTCTTTTAAAATTACTTCGTGTTCATTAGCATTTAGCTTTTCTAATAATAAATTTTTAGCTTCTTCAAAGGTTTTAGCTTCAGCTTGTTCTTTATGCATTTTTACTACTTCCTTTCCTTAAACTTTTATCAGTTATTAAGTTTTGAATTATTGTAAACAATGATGAAGTTATCCAATAAACTCCGATTGCTGTTGGAAGAGTAAACGATGTGATTCCTATTAAAACAATCATAAAAATCATCATCATATTTGTTTGTCTTTGCATTTCTTTAGTTGCTTGACCAGTACTATTTAGTTTAAATGAGAAGTAAGTTGTTAAAAGAATTATGATTACTATTATGATGTAATAGTATTGACCATGGGTTAAGCCGGATATGGCTGTTTTTCCCATTTCTAAACCAAGAAATTTTTCTTCAAAGATTGCAGGAACTCTATTGATTGCTTCTAAAAAAGCAAATAATAAAGGCAATTGAATAAAAGAAAATAAACAACCGGACATTGGATTAATATTATATTTTTTATAAATCATCAGCATTTCTTGTGATTTTTGTGCTAGAGACTGTTGATCTTGTTTATTTTCATATTTTTTTTCTAATCTTGCTAATTCTGGTTGAGCTTTTTTCATGTATTCTGATTGCATTGCCGTTTTCTTTGTAAGTGGAAATAAAATTAATCTTATTAATAATGTTATTACTATGATAGAAAGAGCATTACTTTTTATTAATGTTCCTAATTTTACTATTAAGTATGCTAGAGGCTGAACAAAGAAAGTTGTCCATAAACCATCATATTTTACTCCAGTTACTTTCATATTTTTACACTCTGGAAGTTTTTCAATATCAACTTTGTTATCTTCATATATTTTTTTTAAGGTTTCATCTGTTGGTCTACATAAAATATTTTCTGTTATACTTTGTCCTGTATTAGGATTAGTTACTGCTTCTTTACCATTTTTTAAAACTTTAGTACAACCAGATAATGATATTACTAATAATAGAATTGTAAAAAGTTTTAAGATTTTGTTTTTATTCATTGTCTTTCTCCTTTAATTTGCTAAAGATATCTATTAGGTCTTCTTCTAATTGCTGATATTTTGCTTCTTTGGCTTGTTTCTTAATTATTATAATATAGTTTTGGTTATTTTGGTAGATATTTTTATTTGTATCTATTATTTGTTTTGTCTGTCTTTTTAATTTGTTTCTTTCTACAGCAATTCCTAGTTTTTTTACAAAAGTTATTCCAAATTTAGTATTTGAAGTAGTTTGTTCTTTATTCACTATGTAATATTTTCCAACTTTACCATTTCTTTTTGAAATTATTCTATTGAAATCTTCACTTTTTTTTATAATGTTTTTCTTTTTCATTTTTCCTCTTTTATCAAAAAAACCACAAAAAGTGGACTATTTTGATAAGGTTTTTCTTCCTTTTTTTCTTCTTTTATTAACTATTCCTTTTTCCATAGCAGCAAAGAAACCATGTTTTTTAGCTTTTCTACGATTATTTGGTTGATATGTTCCTATCTTCATAAATTTCACCTCCAAAATTAGTTCGGTAATATCATAACTGATTTTTAGGTTTAATGTCAACTTTTTTATTTGTTGTGTTAATCCTTTTTTAAAATGATACCTTATCATTAATAGAAATGATACCAATATATCAAGGTTGTATAATATCTCTT
>CANQOV010000012.1 GCA_947625575.1 uncultured Bacilli bacterium
AATACTCCAACAAACAAAGGTGAACTTTGTTTGTTATCTATATTATAAATCGGTATCATTTTAACTAATGATTAACACTTTTTTATTTGTTGTTATTTTATTTGTTAACATTTATTTTTTTAATTATTTGTAGTTATTAACTATTTTTGTTAATAACTATAGGCTTTTTTCTTTTATTTATTAATACTTTTAATACTTATTAACAATATTAACAATTTTTCGATTTTTAATTATTAACATTGTTAGTAGAATTTTGTTGAAATTTGTTGAAAACTAATCTATTATATATAGAAAAAGAAGTTTTGTGTTGATAACTTTGTTAAAATCCTTGTTAATAAAAAAAATAACTTTAAAAATCTAATTTTTTGTATTACAATAAATTTAGATTTTAAAAAATCTTTTGGGGAGAGTGGTTTTTATGAACGATAAAGATGTTTGGACTAAAGCTTTAGAAAACATAAAAAATATTGTTGATCCTCTTTCCTATGAAACTTGGTTTAAATCTATTGAATTTATTGATATTAAAGATAGTGAACTAAGACTTGTGGTACCTATTTTATTTTATAAAACACATATTGAAAAAAACTATAAAGATATTATTTTAGAACAACTTAATAATTTATTAACAACTCCTGTTGATAATATAGTTTATATTTTAAAAGATAATTTAAATGAATTTTTAAAAGAAGAAGAAAACGAAAAGAAAAATAATAATTTTGATAATCCTATTTTTGAAGATAATTCACAAACAAAATATGATAATTATAAGTCTAATTTAAATCCAAATTATACTTTTGATACTTTTGTTGTTGGAGAATCTAATAAATTTGCACAGGCTGCTGCTTTAGCAGTTGGAGAAAATCCCGGTACTATGTATAATCCTTTATTTATATATGGAAATAGTGGTCTTGGAAAAACACATCTTATGCATGCGATTGGTAATTATATTATGCAAAAGAAAAAATTAAAGGTTTTATATGTTACTTCTGAACAATTTGTAGAAGATTTTATTGGTCTATCTAGAAAAAATGGAAAGAATAATTTAGATTATATGGAAATATTTAAAAATAAATATAGAAATATTGATGTTTTGATGATTGATGATATTCAACTTTTAGATGGTGCTTCTGGCTCACAACGGGAATTATTTCATACTTTTAATAATCTTTATAATGATAGTAAACAAATTATTGTTTCTTCAGATAGATCTCCAGAGGATTTAAAAGTTTTAGAAGATCGGCTTAGGACTAGATTTTCTTGGGGATTACAAGTTGATATTTCTCCACCTGATATAAAATTAAAAGTGGCAATAATTAAGAGGAAGATTAATAATGAAAAGATTGCTATTGGAGATGATATTGTTAATTTTATAGCAGCAAATGTAGGTAATGATGTAAGACACCTTGAAGGCTCGATTACAAGACTTGTTGCTTATTCTGTTATAATGGGTGTGGATAATATTACTGTTGATTTTGCAAAAGAAGCTTTAAAAGATATTATTAAGAAGCAAGTTACTGATCAAAATAATATTCGAAGAATTCAAAAAAGTGTTGCTAATTTTTATAAAATATCTTTTGAGGATATAAAATCAAAGAAAAGAATACCTAGTTTAGCTATACCAAGGCAAGTTGCAATGTATTTATGTAGAGAACTTACAGATGAGCCTTTTGAGAGAATTGGTTTAGAATTTGGTGGTAAAAATCATGCAACAGTAATACATGCTTGTAATAAAATAGCAACAGAATTACAAAATAATAAAGATTTGAAAGATGCAATCTATGATATAGAAAAAGACTTAACATAAATTTTAAAAAATCTTTGTTAAAACTGTTAATAAATATTAACAATTAAAAATCAGAAAAAAAGCTTATAAATCAAGACTTTTAAAACATATTAACAATATTAACTTCTATATAAATAAAAATATATAAATATAAATAAAAAATAAAAGAAAGAAGGAATTTAATTATGAAATTTAAAATTAAAAAAGGATTATTACTAGATGCTTTAAATAATGTTTCTAAAGCTTTATCTCCAAAAAATATAATACCTATATTATCTGGTATTAAATTTGAATTATTATCTAATAAATTAGTTTTAGTTGCTAGTGATAATGATATTACTATTGAACAAAAAATTTTAAAGACAGATGATTTAGAAATTATTAAAACAGGAAGTATTGTTATTAAGGGAAAATATATATTAGATATTATTAGAAAGTTAGATTCAGAGTTTATTAATATTGAGATTGTTGATGATCGCAAGATTCTTATTTATAATGATAATAGTGAATTTAATTTAAATGGTATTGATAGTAAAGAGTATCCTGTCGTTGATTTAGCGGTTAATCCTAATTTTATTAGTATGCCTATTAAAGATTTTAAAAATTTAATATTACAGACTAATTATGCTTCTAGTTTAGATGAAGCAAGGGTAGTACTTACTGGTTTAAATTTTAAGACTAATAAAGATGTTTTAGAGTGCAGTGCAACTGATTCTTATCGTTTGGCTTTAAAAAAGATGAAAGTTAATAATTCTTTAACTGAAGATGAAGATGTTATTATTCCTAGTAAAAATCTTAATGAACTTTTAAAAATTTTACCATTTGAAGATGAGGGAAATATTAATATTCATTTATTTAGTAATAAAGTTATTTTTGAATTTGATAATATTTTATTTCAATCTCGTTTAATAAATGGTAATTATCCTAATGTTAAGAATTTAATTCCTACAGATGTTTTGTTTGATTTGAAAGTAAGTAAGCATGATTTTTATAATATGGTTGATAGAGCTAGTATTTTAAATAATGATCGTGATAATAATGTTATTACTTTAGAATTGGATAATGGGTTATTAAAAATTACTTCAATGTCTTTAGAAATTGGTAAAGTAGAAGAAAAGTTATATGTTGAAAGTAAAGATTCTATTAAAATTTCTTTTAGTAGTAGATATATGCTTGATGCTTTAAGATCTATTCAATCTGAAAATATTATTTTAACTTTTGTAGGAGAGATAAAACCTATTTTGATTAGAGAAGAAAATGATGAAGATTTAACTTGTTTAATTTTGCCAATTAGAACTTATTAATTGTAGTAAAAATATTTTTTGACATATATCGACTATTATATGTGATAAATGTTAATTGTAATATTATTTATTACAATTTTTTTATTTTTAGGAGGTGAAAAGGTTGAATTATGAAGTTAATAGCAATACTTTAGCTATAGTTCCTTTTTTCAATCGAAAAACAAAAATTATTGAGGGAAATAGGGACTATATTGTTGAGGGAACACCTTATCAGGTTATGGAGCATAGTTGTGAATATTTTGGTAGTTCAATTGAGGGACGACTTAAGAGTACAAAGAGTGTTTTAGGTAGTATTTATAAAGCTCCAATTATGGTTGAAGAGTATCGTTGTTTGGTGTTTTTTCCTACAAAAAGTATAACTCTTGATAGTGAGAATGCTTGGATTTGTTTAAATAATATTGCTAGTTATAGTCCTGAAAAAAATAAAACGAGATTAATTTTTAAGAATAGAACTAGTTTATTGTTAAATATTCCTTATTATTCTTTTGAAAATCAAGTTCTTCGGGCAACAAGATTAGAATCTGTTATGAGACAGAGAAAAAATGCAGAAAAAAATAGATAAAATAGTAGAAAAACGATGAAAAATCGTTTTTTCTATGATATAATATATATGTAAGTACTAGTATACTAGTTTTGGAGTTGATGTAAATTTGAGGTGTTTTAGAGTATTTTTTGATTATGTACTTAAAAAAGATAAAAATTAAAAATTTCAGAAATATTGAAAAGATAGAGTTAGATTTAAATAAAAATATTAATGTTTTTATTGGAAATAATGCTCAAGGTAAAACTAGTATTTTAGAAAGTATATATGTTTTAGCTCTTACTAAATCGATGAGGACTAATGATTATGTGGATTTGATTAAAAAAAACCAAGATTTTTCTTTAGTAAAGGGGGAGGTAAAGTTAGAACATTGTACAAAAAAAATGGAAATATTGTTACAAAAAGATAAGAGAAATTTGAAGTTAGATGATAATATAATAAATAAGTTTGCTTCTTATATTGCTATTATGAAAGTTATTATTTTTTCTCCAGATGATTTAGATATTGTAAAAAAATCTCCGGTTGATAGAAGAAATATGCTTAATATAGAACTTTGTCAATTGTTTCCTAATTATGTGAAAGTACTTAATGAATATAATAAAATTCTTAAAATAAGAAATGAGTATATTCGTAATAATTATCAAAATATTAATGTTGATTATTTTGATATTTTAACTGATAAATTAATTGATAGAGCTTTAGTTATCATGGAATATCGAGAAAAGTTTTTATTGGCAATCAATCTTAATTTAGAAAATATTTATTTTAAAATTATGAAAGAAAATGGATTAAGAGTTGTCTATGAAAAAAGTATTAATATGAAAGATAAAAGTCAAATTAAAATGTTTTTTAAGGATAACTTTTATCAAGAAATTTCTAAAAAGATGACTTTATTTGGACCGCATAGAGATGATTTTACTTTTTATTTAAATGATTTTGATGTTAAGTCATATGGCTCACAAGGGCAACAAAGATGTTCTATTTTAGCTTTTAAGTTAGCAGAGATTAATTTATTTAAGGAAAGCTGTGGAAGTTATCCTATTGTGTTATTGGATGATATTTTTAGTGAGTTGGATATAGAAAAGAGAAATAGGCTGTTAAAGTTTATAAAGTCTAATATTCAATTTATTATAACAACAACTGATATTAAAAATATTAGTCCAAAAATATTAGATAAAGCTTTTATTTTTAAAATTAAAGATGGAAATATTATTAGTTAGGAGATGTGATAATGAGTAAGAAAATAGATGAAAGTCAAGAATATAATAGTTCAGAAATACAGGTTTTAGAGGGTTTAGAAGCAGTTAGAAAACGTCCTGGTATGTATATTGGTACAACAGGTGTGCAAGGACTTCATCATTTGGTTTGGGAAATTGTTGATAACTCTATTGATGAAGCTTTGGCAGGATTTTGTGATAATATTGAAATTATTATTGGTAAAGAAAATACAATTACTGTTAAGGATAATGGACGTGGTATTCCTGTTGATATTCATCCAAAAACTGGAAAATCTACAGTAGAGACTGTTTATACAGTTTTACATGCTGGTGGAAAATTTGGTGGTGGTGGATATAAGGTTTCTGGAGGACTACATGGTGTAGGAGCCTCAGTTGTTAATGCTTTATCAAAATGGTTGGAAGTAACAGTTTATAAAAATGGTGGTGTTTATTTTCAAAGATATGAAAATGGTGGACACCCAGTTGGAGATTTGAAAAGAATTGGTGATTGTGATCAAGATGTAACGGGAACGCATGTTACTTTTTTACCAGATAAAGATATTTTTGAAGAAACAACTGTTTTTGATTATGATACTTTGAAGTTAAGAATTAGAGAACTAGCCTTTTTAAATAAGGGTTTAAAACTTACTTTGATTGATGAGAGAGTTGATGATAAAAAGGATGAATTCTTATATAATGGAGGAATTAGTGAGTACGTTGGTTTGATTAATGAAAATAAAAAACCAATTCATCCAACAATTGTTGATGTTTCTGGTGTTGATAAGGATATTTCAATTGAAGTTGCTTTACAATATAATGAAACATATAATTCTAGTATTTATTCTTTTGTTAATAATATTAAAACTCCTGAGGGTGGAACACATGAAGATGGTGTTAGACTTGCTCTTACAAGGGTTTTGAATAAGTATGCTACTAATAAAGAGTTTTTAAAGAAAAATGATGATAATTTACTTGCTGATGATGTTAAAGAAGGACTTACTATGATTATTTCGTGTAAGCATCCTAATCCTCAATTTGAGGGACAAACTAAGACAAAGTTAGGTAATATTGAAGTTAGAGCAATTGCTAGTCAGATTTTCGGAGAAGCTTTTGAAAGATTTTTAATGGAAAATCCTAGTGAAGCACGTGCTATTGTTGAAAAATGTATGTTGGCATCTCGTGCTAGGATTGCTGCTAAAAAAGCTCGTGAAATGACTAGAAAAAGTGATTTGGATACTCATGTTAATTTCGGCGGAAAGCTTGTTGATTGTCAAGAAAAAGACCCAAGTGTTTGTGAGATATTCTTAGTCGAGGGTGATAGTGCTGGTGGATCAGCAATTAAAGGTAGAGATAGTATGACTCAAGCTATTTTACCACTTAAAGGTAAAATATTAAATGTTGAAAAAGCAAGGTTGGACAAGGCTTTGAGTAATGATGAGATAAGAACTATTATTACTGCTTTTGGTACAGGAATTGGACAAGAGTTTGATATTGAAAAGTTGCGTTATGATAAGATTATTATAATGACAGATGCTGATGTTGATGGAGATCATATTCGTGTATTGTTATTAACTTTATTTTATCGTTTCTTTAGACCTATTGTTGAAGCAGGACATGTTTATGCTGCTCAACCACCGCTTTATTGTATAAAACATGGTAAAACTATAAAGTATGTTCTAGATGAAGATGAAAAAAATGAGTATATTGCTAAGTTGCAAGAAAAAAATACTAATTATGTTTTACTTAGGATGAAAGGTTTAGGAGAAATGGATCCAGAGGAGTTAAATGAAACAACAATGGATATTAATAAGAGAATTTTAAGAAGAATTACGGTTGATGATATTATTGAAGCTGATGCGGCTTTTGATAAGTTAATGGGTGAAGAGGTAGAGCCAAGAAGAAAATTTATTGAAGATAATGCCCGTTATGCAACTAATATTGATATTTAGGAGGTGGTTTTATGGACGAAGAAAAAAATTTAGATGTTATGGACAATGATAGTAATAATGCGGATGATACTGGTGAAGTAGTGGTAAATTTGCAACCAAGAGATAGATTATCTTTGAATAATATTGTCGGTGAGATTGAAAATTCATTTTTAAACTATTCGATGAGTGTTATTACTTCAAGAGCTTTGCCAGATTTAAGAGATGGTTTGAAACCAGTACATCGTAGAATTTTATTTGATATGTTGGAAAATGGTTTGACACCTGATAAACAACATCGTAAGAGTGCTACGATTGTCGGTGATGTTATGGGTAAATATCATCCTCATGGCGATTCATCTATTTATGAAGCAATGGTTCGTATGGCCCAAGATTTTAATTATAGATATATGTTAGTTGACGGTCATGGTAATTTTGGTAATATTGCTGGATCTGGTGCAGCGGCATATCGTTATACTGAAGCACGACTTGCTAAAATTTCTATGGAATTGTTGCGTGATATAAATAAAAATACAGTTGATTTTACTTATAATTATGATGATACAAGACAAGAGCCAACTGTTTTACCTAGTAGATTTCCAAATATTTTAGTTAATGGTACGATGGGTATTGCAGTTGGTATGGCTACTAATATTCCTCCACATAATTTGAGAGAGGTTATTGATGGTTGTATTGCTGTTATCGATAATCCAGATATTGATACTTTGCAGTTGATGCAGTTTGTTAAGGGTCCTGATTTTCCTACTGGGGGTATTATTCTTGGTAATTCTGGTATTAAGCAAGCTTATGAAACAGGTCGTGGCTCTGTTACTATTCGTTGTAAGGCTACAATTGAAGAAAAAGATGGAAAGCAGTATATTATTGTCGATGAAGTCCCATATGGTGTTAATACGGAAGAGTTAAAGAATAAAGTCGCTGATTTAGTTCATAGTAAGGTAATTGAGGGTATTTCTGATTATCATACAGATTTAAAAAATGGTGTAAGGATTACTATTTCTTTAAAGAAAGATGCAAATGCTCAAGTGGTGTTGAATAATTTATATAAGCATACAGCTTTTCAGAGCAATTTTGGTATTATTTTCTTGATGCTTGATAAAGGTGTTCCTCGTACTTTGGGATTAAAGGATATTTTATGTAAGTATGTTGATTATCAAAGAGAGGTAATTGTTCGTAGAACTCAGTTTGATTTGGATAAAGATGAGAAAAGAGTTCATATTTTAGAGGGCTTGAAGATTGCTCTAGATAATATTGACGCTGTTATTAAAGTTATTCGTGGTGCATTAGATGATGATGAAGCAAAAGAAAAGTTAATGGCTAATTTTAATTTGAGTGAAGCTCAGACAATGGCTATTTTGGAAATGCGTCTACGCCGTTTAACAGGATTAGAAAGAGATAAGATTGAGTCTGAGTTAGCAGATTTATTAAAGGAAATTAAAGAGTTGAAAGAGTTACTTGCTGATCCTAAAAAGATTGATGCTGTTATTAAAGACGAGCTTACTGAAATTAAGGAGAAGTATGGTGATGATAGAAGAACAAAGATTGATTTTACTTCGGTTGATTATATTGAAGATGAATCTTTGATTCCTGTAGAAAATATTATGATTTCTCTTACTAATAAAGGGTATATAAAACGTTTATTGGTTGATACTTACAGATCACAAAATCGTGGTGGTGTAGGTATTAAAGGAATGAGTACAAATGAGGAAGACTATGTCGAAAAGTTAATAACTTGTTCTACACATGATGATTTATTATTCTTTACTAATTTTGGTAAGGTTTATCGTATTAGAGGTTATGAAGTTCCTGAATTTAGTAGACAATCTAAAGGTCTACCAATTGTTAATTTATTGCAATTAAGTAATGGTGAGATTGTTAATTCTATTATTCCAATAGATACTGAAAATGTTAATAACTCTGATAGTTTGATGTTTATAACTCGTGGTGGTTTGGTAAAAAGAACTAGTATTGCTGAGTTTGAATTGATAAGAAAAAGTGGTAAGATTGCTATTACTTTAAAGGATAATGATGAGTTAATAAGTGTTAAGAAGACTTCTGGCAATGACGAAGTAATTATTGCCTCAGAAGCTGGAAGAATGGTTAGATTTAATGAGAACGAGATTCGTATGATGGGTAGAAGTGCAGCAGGTGTTAAAGGAATTGAGTTAGATAATTGTAAGGTAATAGGTGCTGAAATTGTTAATAAGTCTCAATTGATTTTGGTTGTTACTGCAAATGGATATGGTAAGAAAACAGATGTTGACGAGTATAGATTAACACATCGTGGTGGCAAAGGTGTTAAGGCTCTTAATGTTACAGATAAAAACGGATTGATTGTAGCGTTTAAGTCTGTTGTAGGCGATGAAGATTTGATTATTACTACAAATAATGGTATTGTAATTAGACTTGATGTTAATAAGATTTCAACGTTAAGAAGAAATACTCAAGGTGTTAGATTGATGAGTTTGAAAGATGGACAGAGGGTTACTTCAGTAACTGTTACAGAAAAAGCTAAAGAAGACGATGAGTCTGCTGATGTTGGATAGTTTATAAGAAAGCAATTTTGATTGCTTTTTTATTTGGGAAAAAGGTTATTAAATTGTTAATAATTCTTTTTTGTGTTTGAGTAAAAGTATTTGATTTTGTTAATAAATTATTATTTTTTATAATTTTATTATATATTCTTATATAAAGTTATTTGATTTTATGGTATTTTTTATTGATTTATAAGGTTTACTTTTTGATTAGTTATTTTATAAAAAGGTGCTTAAATTGTTAATAAGTTATTTTGTTTGATTGTGTAATTTTTAAATTTTATAAATATTGATTGTTAATTATTATGTAATTCTTAGTTTTGATGAATTTTTGTTTATTAATTATTGATATAGTTTTTTTAGCTGTTTGTTTATTGATTTATTTGTGTTGTTTAGTATTTTTATTTATTTAAAAAGTGATTTATTATTTTGTTAATAAGTATTTTTTCTTTTGTTTAATATTAAACTTATATTGCTTTTTTAAACATTATTATTTTATATATATTGTGTTTGTTATTTACTATTTTGGTTTTTATCTTTTTTGATAGTTTTATCTATGATATTATTAATGTTTTCTTTTTTAATATTTTTATAAGTGTTAGTGTTTCACATGGAACATATGAGCACTTTATGTTTTTTTGTTTTTATATATTATTTTATATTAATTGATATGTTATCTTATTTTTTTACGTGATGTTTCACGTGAAACATATTATTTAATTGCTATTTATTGTTTTTATTATTTGTTAATTTAATAATTAATTTGTGTTGTTTGATTAAAAAAATTATATTATGATGTTCCACGTGGAACATAAAATACATATCATTTTAAAGTAATGTTCCACGTGGAACGTTTCTTTTTATTTGACTTATTTTAAACAATATATTATTATTAGTTTGTGCAACACATATGTTTGAAGTATGTCAGGACCGGAAGGTAGCAGCATTAAGGACCTCTATGTGTGTGCACTTTTTTTGGAGGTTTTTATGCGGTATGATAAGTTTTTTGAACGTTGTATTGAGTTAGCTAATATTGCATTTAGTAATGGAGATATTCCTGTTGGTGCAGTTATTGTTAAGGATGGAAAGATTATTGCTGAAGCATATAATTGTAAAAACTCTTTAAATGTTTCTTTTTATCATGCTGAGTTGTTATGTATAGAAAAAGCATCAAAAGTTCTTAATAGCTGGAGATTACAAGGTTGCACGATGTTTGTTACTTTGGAGCCTTGTGATATGTGTTATGCAGCTTTGGTCGAATCAAGAATTGATAAGGTTGTTTTTTTGCTTGATTCTACGTATAAGGATACTTTTAAGAATAATTTTAATAAGTTGGTAATTTCAAAGTATTTCGATTCAATGAATTATGAATTATTGTTAAAAAAATTCTTTGAAAATAAAAGATAGTGTATAGTTTTATGTAAACTTGTACGATTACTTCTAAAAAATGTAATAAGAAAACAAAAAGTGGAGAAGAAATTATTTCCCGGGAAATAATTTTTAAAATCTTTATTTTTTGTTTTTTATGTTTTATAATATATTTATAGGAACTGCTGGGGGTGTTTTATGAGTTATCTTGCATTGTATAGAAAGTATAGACCTCAAACTTTTGCAGATGTTTGTGGACAAACGCATATTATTAAGATTTTAGAACAAGCGATTAGTCAAAATAAGATTTCGCATGCTTATTTGTTTTCTGGACCACGTGGAACGGGAAAGACTACTGTGGCCAAGTTGATAGCAAAAATTGTTAATTGCGAAAACAGAAATGGTTTGGATTGTTGTGATAAATGTTCTAATTGTTTAAGTTATAATGAAAAAACACATCCAGATGTTATTGAGATTGATGCTGCTTCGAATAATGGTGTAGATGAAATTAGACAAATTAGAGAAAATGTTAGTTTAATGCCTGTTATTGGAAAGTATAAGGTTTATATTATTGATGAAGTTCACATGTTGTCGATTGGAGCTTTTAATGCGTTACTTAAGACACTTGAAGATCCTCCTAGTCATGTTATATTTATTTTAGCTACTACAGAATTTTATAAGGTACCAGAGACTATTGTTTCTAGATGTCAATGTTTTGAATTCTCAAGAATTGAAAAGCAAGACATTGTTTCAAGACTTAGTGTCATTGCTAAGAGTGAAAAGGTTAATGTTCCAGATGAAGTTTTAGAGTTGATTGCTAAGTATTGTGATGGCGGATTAAGAGATGCTGTTAGTATGCTTGATATGTTGGTTAGTAGTTCTGATAATATTACTGTTTCACTTTTTTATGATTTAAAAGGTGTGATAAGTGATGAAGAGTATTCTATTATTTTAGATGATGTTATTAGTTTTTCTGTTAAGAAGTTAATTGATAAATTAGATGAATTGTCAGATCGGGGAAAAAATTTTATTTTTGTAGCAGATGGTTTTTTAGAATATGTTAAAAATGTTATTGTAAATAGTTTTAAGGAAAATTATTTTGTTTATGATATTGATGTTTTATATACTGTTTTAAATGGTTTAAATGATATTGTTTTAGATTTGAAAAAAAGTAGTTTTCCAAGGACTGTGTTTGAGGTAGGACTTTTAAAGATTGCACATGACTGTAATGGCTCTAGTGGAAAAAATATTGTTAATGATTTTGCTATTAATCTAGAAAAATCTATTGTTAAAGAAGAAAAAGTTATTGAAGAAAAGACTGTTGAACAAATTAAACCTAGTAAGATATACGATAAGTCTATTAGGATAAATAATGCTTTTTGTTTGGCAAATAAAGATTTACTTAATAGATTAAAAGAAGGCTGGAATAATTTTAGTAGTTATCTTGGTGATCCTAATTATTCTTCGATTGTTTCTTATTTAGCAGATGGCGTTATTAGAGTTGCTGGAGATAAAGATGTTGTTATTTCACTTAAATATAGTTCACTTGTTTGCAATGCTGATTTATATGTTAATAAGTTAGAAAAATTGTTTGAGGCAGTTTTTAATAGTTTTTATCATATTGCTTTTATTTCAGATGATGAGTGGGAAGATTATCGCAAAAAATATATTTCAGATAGAAAAAAAGGTGTCGTTTATAATTATGTTGAAGAACAAAAAAAAGATGATATAATAAATAATGTAGTTAGTGATGAGTCAATTAGTGATAATGTTAAAGATGCTATTGACTTGTTTGGAAATGATGTTGTTTCGGTAGATTAGGAGATGATTTTTATGAATATGCAAGCAATTATGAAGCAAGCACAAGCTATGCAAAAGGATATGATGAGAATTAAAAATGAATTGGATTCTACTTCTTTTGAGGGACATAGTTCTTATGTTGATGTTGTGGTTAATGGTAAAAAGGAAGTTTTGAAAGTTACTATTAGTGAAGATGCTAAGGAAGTAATTTTAGATGATGTTTCTTTATTGGAAGATATGATTTTAGTAGCAGTTAACGATGCTTTTAAAAAAGTTGATGAAGAAACAAGCAAGAAGATGGGAAAATATTCTTCAATGATGTCTGGTTTGATGTAGTATGTATCCTGATAGTTTAAAGAAGTTGATTGAAAATTTAAAGAGACTTCCGGGCGTTGGTGATAAGACAGCAGAAAGATTTGCTTTTTCAATTATTAATCTTGAAGAAGAAGATGTGAAAAGTTTCGCTGATAGTATGCTAGAAATTAAGGAAAAAATAATGCCTTGTAAAATATGCGGAACTTTGACTGATAAAGAAGTTTGTGATATTTGTAGCGACAAGACTAGAAATTCTTCTGTTTTAGTTGTTGTTTGTGATTCTAGAGAAGTTTTTATGTTGGAAAAAGTTGGTACTTTTAATGGTTATTATCATGTTTTGGGAGGATTAATTTCTCCACTTGATGATATAGGTCCAGAAGATATTTCAATTAATAAGCTTATTTCTAGAATAAAAGAGGGTAATTTTAAGGAAGTTGTATTAGCTATTAAGTCCGGAATTGAAGCGGATACAACAGCTCTTTATATAAAAAGATTATTAGAAAAAGATGATGTTGTTGTAAGCAGAATTGCAACAGGTATACCAATGGGTGCAGATATGGAATATGTTGATGCTTTAACGTTAGATTCTGCAATTAAAAATAGAAAAGAAGTTTTAGATTGATTGTTTTTTTCATATAGTTTTGTGGTGATATATTGAAAAAAATATTTGAAATGTTTAAAAAAATTGTTATGGCTCCTTTTTTACTGTATGTTTATAATTTAATTGCTATGGCATCAGGTTATGTTGTACCGATAAATGTTTTTAATATTTTATTTGTTGGAGTGTTAGGAATTCCTGGTTTGATTACTTTAGTTATTTATTTAATAGTAGGGTTTTGATGGTGGTGATTGAAGTGCTTCAAGAATACAAAGATAGTCAAAAAAGAGTTTATGAAATTGTTAATAATTCTTTGAAAAATGATAAGATTTCGCATGCTTATTTGATTGAGACAAATGGGGTTAGTTATGCTAGTGATTTTGCTTTAAGTTTGGCAAAATCCTTTTTGTGTTATTCTTTGGATGAAGATGAAAGTAAAAGAATTTGTAATCTTGTTGATTCGGGAAATTATCCTGATATAGTTGTTGTTGACTCTAAAAAAATGATAAAAAAAGAAGAAATGTTATCTTTACAAGAAAAGTTTAAAAATAAACCTTTGTATGGAAAATATATGATTTATATTATTAATGATGCTTCTTTATTAAATGCTTCTTCTGGTAATACTATTTTGAAATTTTTAGAAGAGCCTAGTAGGGATATTGTTGCTATTTTGTTAGTAAATAATATTTCTTTGGTTTTAGATACTATTGTTTCAAGATGTATGGTATTGTCTTTAGTTAATGATGTTTCTTTGTTTGATAATATCTGTAAAAAATATGATTGTGATATATCTTTATTAAATAAAGCAATTGAATATTATTCAAAGATGGAAGATGAACGTAAGTTGTTTTTTATTTCAGATATGATGTATAGTTTTTCTTCAAATATAGAACTTTTATTGGAAGTTGGTTTTTATTTATATTCTGATTTATTACATTTATGTTTAAATGTTGATTTAGTTTTTTTTAAAGATTTTTCTGTTATCTTAAATTCTATGTTAAAAAATAATGATGTTTATGATATAATAAGGAAAATTGATGTTATTTCGAAGTTTATTAAGGACTGTTCGTTTAATGTCAATAAAGATTTGTTTATGGATTCATTTGTTATTCAAATGATAGGAGATGTTAGTGATGATTGATGTTGTTGGTGTTATGTTTAATGATTGTTTGAAGATACAATATTATAAAGTTAATAATATAGATTTAAATATTGATGATTATGTTGTTGTTAGTAGTGACAGGGGTTTGTTGTTAGGAAAAGTTGCTACTAAAGTTATTAGTGTTTTGCCAGAAAAACTTTCTTTTGAGCCAAGAGAAGTTGTAAGAATTGCTTCAAAAGATGATATTAAAAGTAATGATAACAATATTAAAGAAGAAAAAAAAGCAATGGAATATATAGAAAGATTTGCTAAGGAATTAGAGCTTGATATGAAAGTATTAAATGCTAGTTTTACTTTGGATCGCTCACAATTATTATTTCAGTTTGTTGCAGATGATAGAGTTGATTTTCGTCTTTTAGCTAAAAAGCTTGCAGGAATATACAAAACAAGAATAGAGTTAAGACAGATTGGCGTTAGAGATAAAGCTAAGATGTTTGGAGGATATGGACAATGTGGAAAGAAGTTATGTTGTTCAACGTTTTTAAATGAGCTTAATAGTGTTTCTATTAACATGGCTAAGAATCAAAATTTAGCTTTAAATCCTCAGAAGATTAATGGTGTTTGTGGAAGACTTATGTGTTGTTTAACATACGAAAATGATTTGTATGATGAATATAAGAAAGGTATGCCAAAGATTGGAGATAAAGTAACTGTTGATAATCAAACTGGGGAAGTTATTGATATTGATTTACCTTTGGGAAAATATACTGTACAATTTGATGAGGGAAAAGTTGTTGAAGTTTCAAAGTAGGTGATAGGAAATGAAGTTAATAGTAGGGTTAGGAAATCCTGGTAAGGAATATTCTAAAACAAGACATAATATTGGTTTTATGGTCATTGATCATTTCGCTAAAACAATGGGTTATACTATTTCTAAAGAGAAGTTTAATGGATTATATGAAATTATTTCTTATAATGATGAAAAAATAATTTTATTGAAACCACTTTCATATATGAATTTATCTGGAGAAGTTGTTAGTAAATTTGTTTCTTATTATAATATAAATATTGATGATATATTAGTTATTAGTGATGATTTGAATTTAGATTTTTTAAGAGTTCGTTTACGTCCAGATGGTAGCAGTGGTGGACATAATGGATTAAAAAATATTGCTCTTTGTCTTAATTCTAGTGATTATAAGAGATTAAGAATTGGTATTGGAAGCAATAATGATGTTTTGACAAAAGATTATGTTTTAGGAAATTTTTCTTCTTTAGAAATAGAAAAAATCGATAATTTCTTAGATTTTAGTGATAAAATATTAACCGATTTTATATGTATTAATTTTTCTTCTTTGATGAATCTATATAATAAGAGGTAATTTATGAATATTATTGATAAGGTTTTGAATTATAAAAAGCAATATAACATTGGTCTATGTAAGATGACCAATGAATTTTTTGCGTGGTATGTAACTCGCGTTTTAAAAAATGATACGGGTGTTGTTATTGTAACTCCAAGTTTATATGAAGCTAATAAAATTTATAATAGTCTTATTCAATATGAAGCAAATTCTTTATTATTTCAAGTTGATGATGTTAGAGTAACTATTGAAGATGCAGTTAGTCCAGAACTAAAATTAGAAAGATTGAATACAATTAATGAACTGTTAAAAAATCCTAAACAGATTGTTATTACTGATTTGGCAGGATTTGTTAGTTTTTTACCTAATCCTAAGAAACAGTTGGATTCTTATATTAATTTAAGTGTTGATATGGATTTTCCTATGGATAAATTGGTTGAAGATTTAGTTAACTTGGGATATCATAGGGATACTTTAGTTACTGAAACAGGAGAAATTGGTGTAAGAGGTTTTGTTTTAGATGTTTATCCTGTTGGGGAAGATAATCCTATTCGTATAGAGTTTTTTGGAGATTCTATTGTGTCTATTAGGTATTTTGATTCAGATAGTCAGAAATCTTTACAAAGTATTACAAGTGTTTGTATAAAACCTAATGGCTTTTTTAATGACGGTGATGTTTGTAATATTTTAAGTTATATGAACGATCCAGTTGTTATTTATAAAGATTATGATCAATTACAGATATCTTATGAAAGATTAGTAAATGATGCTTTTTATGACGGAGAAAAAACATTGCCTTTTTTTGATTTTAAATCTTTTAATACTAAAAAAAATCTTTATTATTTGGATTTTGATAGTAAAGTTAGTTCTGAAAATATAGAATATGTTGATTTTCAATGTGAAAGTGTTCCAATGTTAAGAGAAGATGTTGCTGCAATTAATAAATATTTAAAAGAACAGATTGATTTAGGTAATACTGTTATTCTTGGACTTAATTATATTTCACAACATTTTTTAGAATCTCTTACTGTTTCTAATGTTTTGTCTAATTTAGATAGTGTTGTTTTGGGTGTTGTTAATGTTATTAATATGCCTTTGATGAGTGGTTTTAAATGTGGAAAGTATATATTTTTAAGTGAATATGAACTTTTTTCAAGAAAAAGAGAAATAAAAAGAAAAGTTAATTTTAAATTTTCTACAAAAATAAGAAATATTTCACAAATTGAAGTTGGAGATTTTGTTGTTCACTCACAATATGGTATTGGTATTTATAATGGTTTGAAGACATTGAAAAAAGGAAATGTCTTGATTGACTATTTAGAAATTTGTTATGCCAAAGATGATAAGTTATATATTCCAGCATCAAAGATAGAACTTATTAGTAAGTATTCTTCAAAAGAAGGATATGTTCCTAAAGTTAATTCTTTAAATAGTACAGCTTGGGTTAAAACTAAGCAAAGGGTTAGAGAAAAAATTAAGTATGAGGCATCTAGACTTATTAAGGTACAAGCGGAAAGACAACTTAAAAAAGGTTTTGCTTTTTCAAAAGATACTCCAATGCAACTTATGTTTGAATCACAATTTCCTTATGAATTAACAAATGATCAACAACGGGCAATTTTAGAGATAAAAAAAGATATGGAAAGCGAAATCCCAATGGATAGAATTTTGTGTGGAGATGTTGGTTATGGAAAAACAGAAGTTGCTTTTAGAGCGATGTTTAAAGCTGTTTTAGATTCTAAACAAGTTTTATATCTTTGCCCTACAACGTTATTATGTAAACAACAATATGAAGCTTGTGTCGAAAGATTTAAGGATTATCCTGTTAAAATTGCTAGTTTTAGCAGATATACATCACCTTCAGAAGCTAAAAGGGTAATTGAAGATTTAAAAAGTGGTAATGTTGATATTGTTATAGGAACACATAGACTTTTAAATGATAGTGTTAAACCTAAAGATTTGGGACTTCTTATTATTGATGAGGAACAAAGATTTGGTGTTGCTCATAAGGAAAAGATTAAAGAATTTAAAGCAAATATTGATGTTTTATATCTTACTGCAACACCAATCCCTAGAACATTGCAGATGTCTATTTTAGGAATTAAACAGTTATCTATTATCGAAACTGCACCAAAGAATAGAAAACCTGTTCAGACATATGTTGTTGTTTATGATGAAAAGTTGATAAGAGATGTTATATATAAAGAAATTTCAAGAAATGGACAAGTATTTATTTTGTATAATTCTGTTGCTAATATTGAAGAGTATGCTATTAAGCTTAAAAAGTTAGTTCCTGATGCTTCCATTGTATTTGCTCATGGGCAAATGAGTAAGGAAGAGCTAGAGGATAGAGTAAATGCTTTTATTGAAAAAGAGTATGATGTTTTACTTTGTACGACAATTATTGAAACAGGTATCGATATACCTAATGCTAACAGTTTGATTATTATAGATGCAGATAGATTTGGTCTTGCTCAGTTATATCAAATAAGAGGAAGAGTTGGAAGAAGTGATAGAGTTGCTTATGCTTATTTAATGTATGAAAAATCAAAAGTTTTGACAGAATCAGCAGTTAAAAGGTTGAAAGTTATTAAAGATTTTACTGCTCTTGGAAGTGGATTTCAAATTGCTACTCGTGATTTATCTATTCGTGGAGCAGGAGATATTTTAGGAAGTGAACAAGCAGGATTTATTGATTCAGTTGGTTTAGATTTATATATGAAAATGTTAGATGAAGAGATAAAAAGATTAAAAGGTGAAGAGGTAGTAGATGATTCTTCAGAAGAAAAAGATAATTCTATTATAAATATTGGGGCACATGTTGATGATAATTATGTACCAATAGAATCTTTAAAGATAGAAATTCATCGATTGATTCACTCAATTGATTCTTATGAGCGATTAAATGTGGTAAAAAGCGAACTTGAAGATAGGTTTGGTAAAATTCCTAATGATATTGAAGTATATATGTATCAAGAATTGTTTGATAATTTTGTTAAAAATAAAAATTTGATTGTTAATGACAATGATATGTCTTTAGAAGTAATTTTTCCTAAAGAAATTAGTGATAAGTTGGATTATCAAGATTTGTTTGTTAAATCTTTAAAAGTTAATAATAAATTTATTTTTGATTATAAAAATTTTAGAATACATATTAAGCTATTGAAAAAAGAATTAGAAAAGGAAGCTGTGTATTATTTTGTTGAACTATTGAAAAACATTAGTTGTTAGGAAGTCTAAAAAGACTTTCTTTTTTTTATTTAAGTAATTTATTTTGGGAAATAATATTATTGAAAAGAAGAAAAATAGTTGTTTATTATTGGTTAATATATTGGAAGAATTTACCAGTGAGAAAAATATTCATTAAGTTTATAATTATAATGAAGAAAGTAAATAGTAAAAATTGGTATATCTTTTTATTTTTTAGGAAAAATAATTATTAGTGAAAGAGAGGAAAAATATGAAGTCTACAGGCGTTGTTAGAAGAATAGATGATTTGGGGAGAATTGTAATTCCTAAGGAAATAAGAAAAACTTTGAGAATTAAAGATGGCGAATCATTAGAAATATTTTTAGAAAGCGATAATATTATATTGAAAAAGTATTCGCATTTTGACGGATTGTCTGATTTTTATAAAAGTTATGCTGAAGCTATTTATGATGGCATTGATGCACAGGTTATGATTGTTGATAGAGATAAAATTGTTGCTATTTCTGGAGAGAAAAAAAAGAAGTATCTTGATAAAAACATTTCTTCTTTTTTAGATGAAATTATTCAGAATAGGGAACTTGTTTATGAAAAAGAGAAAACTGATGTTGTTTTTTGTTTAGATGAAGTAGAAAAAGTTAGTTATGTGATAAGTCCAATTGTTTCAAGTAGTGATGTTATTGGAGCAGTTGTTATTTTTTCTGATAAGCGAACATTAGATGATTTTGATATTAAAACTGCTTATATTGCGGCAAAATTTTTAGGAAAATATATTGAATAAGTTAGATTTTTATGTTATTATTTGGTGTAGAGATGTGTTGATGAAAAGTAGTTAATATTTATAAATTATAGAGAGCTTATTGGGGTGGAAAATAAGTATTTTAGATATTAATGATGGATTTCGGAGCAAGAGATATTCTCGCATTACTGCGTTAAAGGTATTTGAGGAGTTAATCTTGAAAAAAGGTGGTACCACGAAAATGTTTCGTCCTTTTAAGTGGCATCTTTTTTTGTTTTAGGAGGAAATTTATGAAAGAAAAATTTTATATTACTACACCAATATATTATCCAAGTGCTAATTTTCATATTGGACATTGTTATACGACGATAATTGCTGATGCAATTGCAAGATATAATAGATTTAAGGGAAAAGATGTTTTTTTCTTAACTGGAACAGATGAGCATGGACAAAAAATTGAAAATAAGGCAAAAGAAGCTAATGTATCTCCAAAGGAATATGTTGATGAAATTGTTTCTAATGCTAAAGATTTATGGAAGAGCTTAAATATTAGTTATGATAAGTTTATTAGAACTACTGATAAGGAACATGAAGTAATAGTTCAACGTATTTTTGATAAACTTTATGAACAAGGTGATATTTATTTGGGATCATATGAGGGGTTATATTGTACACCGTGTGAATCTTTTTGGACTGAGTCTCAGTTGGTAGACGGAAAGTGTCCTGATTGTGGAAGAGATGTTTCTTTAGTTAAAGAGGAAAGTTATTTCTTTAGATTGTCTAAATATCAAGATAGATTAATTAAGATGTTTAATGATAATCCAGAATTTTTACAACCTGTTTCAAGAAAAAATGAAATGATTAATAACTTCATAAAACCCGGTTTGGAAGATTTATGTGTTTCTAGAACTTCTTTTAGTTGGGGAATTCCTGTTTCTTTTAATCTAAAACATGTTATTTATGTTTGGATTGATGCTTTGTCAAATTATATAACAGCTTTAGGATATATGAGTGATAATGATACTTTGTTTAAGAAATATTGGCCTTGTGATTTGCATTTAGTAGGAAAAGAAATTGTGAGATTCCATGCCATTGTTTGGCCTGCTTTATTAATGGCTCTTGATTTACCTTTACCAAAGAGAATATTTGGTCATGGTTGGTTAAAGATTGGAGATGCTAAAATCAGTAAGTCTTCAAATAATTATCAAGATCCTAGAACATATGTCAGTCAATATGGGGTTGATGCTGTAAGGTATTATGTTTTAAAAGAAGTATCTTTTGGAAATGACGGTAATTTTTCTGTGGAAGCTCTTGTTTCTAGAACTAATGCAGATTTAGCTAACACTTTAGGTAATTTAGTTAACAGAACTATTACAATGGTGCATAAATATTTTGACGGAAAAATTAATTATTGTACTAATTATTTAGATACAGATACTAAATTGTTAAATAGTGTTTATGAGTTAGTAGATGTTGTGGATAATAAAATGGAAGAGTTAAGAGTTAGCGAAGCAATTAGTAGTATTTTTGATGTATTAAGAGATTGTAATAAATATATTGATGAGAATACACCTTGGGTATTAGCTAAAGAGGGAAAAATGGAAAGATTGGAAGTAGTTTTATATACTTTGTTAGAATCGATTAGAGTTTGTGCAATTTTGTTGCAGTCATTTATTCCTGATACTTCAAGTAAGATTTTTGAACAGTTAAATGTTAAAGATAGCAAATATGAGAATTTAAAGGATAAAGTTGGTTTTTCTGTAAATCAACCTGTTGTATTATTTAAACGTATCGAAGATAAATAATGTTAAAATATGTAAAGTGATAAACTTTATGTATTTTTTTGTTTACTTTAAAATATTGATTTGGATATAATTGTTTTTGTAGTTTTAAAGGAGATTTATGACAATTGAAAAAATAGCAGTAATAATAATTTTTGTTTTATTATTGTATGTAATTTATGTGGAAAGAAATATTTTAGATATTCTTTATTTTATATTTATGAGCTTATTTGCTTGGAAATATCACAGATTAAGTTAAAATGCTTATGGCATTTTTTTGTTATATAATAATAGTTGGAGGTTTGTATGATTGATACACATATGCATTTAGATGATGATTTATATGAGATAGATGCTTTTTCTATATTGAATAGATCAAGAGAAAAGAATATTGAAAAATTTATTTTAGGAAGTGCTACTTTAGAAGAAAATTTATATAATGAAAAAATAGCTAATTTGGAAGATGATGTTTATTTTACTTGTGGATATCATCCTAGTGAGTGTAATAGTTATGATTTACAACTTATAGAAGATATTATAAAAAGAAGTAAAAAAGTAGTTGGGGTTGGCGAAATTGGTCTTGATTTTCACTATGGAAAAGAAGATATGGAAAAACAATTGGAACTTTTTAAGAAACAATTGTCTATTGCAGAAAAATATAATTTGCCGGTTGTTATTCATACTAGAGATGCTATGGAATTAACTTATGAAATATTAAAAGAGTATAAGGTTAAAGGGGTTATTCATTGCTTCTGTGGCAGTGTAGAGATGGCTAAAAAGTTTATAGATTTAGGATTTTATTTAGGCATTGGAGGGGTTGTTACTTTTAAAAACAGTAAATTAATAGAGGTTATTAGAAAACTTGGTATTGATAATATTGTTTTAGAAACAGATAGTCCTTATTTATCTCCGATAAGAGGAGAAGTAAATTATCCAGAAAATGTTATTTTGGTTGCAAAATTTTTGGCAGATCATTTAAATATTTCTTTAGATGTTATAAAAGAAAAAACAAATTTTAATGCAGTTTCGTTGTTTAAATTAAATGAGAAAAAATAAATGTTAAAATTATATTTCTTTGGTTTATTAGTCTTGATTTTTTGTATAAAAAATGTATACTTTTATCATAGAGGAGGATATAGAAAATATGGTTAATGAAAGAAAAAGAGATAATGATAAAACTTTATTTGCATTTTTAGGTATTGCTATTTTACTTTTTTCTGTTGTTAGTGTATCTTTTGCAGTTTTTTCAATTACTAGAGAATCAGAAGAGAATATAATTAAAACAGGATCAATAACTATTAGTTATATTGAAACTAATAATGTAATTGATACAAAAGATGCTTTGCCAACTTTGGATGCAACAGGAAAAGAAAGTTCTCAATATTTTGAATTTACTGTTTCTACAACAGCAAATGGTGTGGATGTACCATACGAAATAAATTTAAAACCTAGTAATGATGATGTTAGCGAAGCTTTAAAAGATGAACAAATTAAAGTTTATTTAACTAAATATGAAAGTGAAAATCCTTCTGAAACAGTTTTAGTGAAAGAAACATTAATTAGCAAGCTTGATAAATCTGAAGTACAGAATAGAAGCGATTGCTATGTGATTTATAGTACGACTGATAATCATACTGATAAGGCATTAGGAAGTGCAACAACAACTACGTATCGTTTGAGGATGTGGATTGATAATGAAGTAGTTTTTTCTTTACCTAGTGCTGACGGCTCTTTAGGAGAAGGAGAGGTTGATGCTTCAAAAGAGCATACTTATAAATTGAAAGTTAATGTTGATTCAACAGTTAAACCTATTGGAACTAAAGAATAAAACTAATTTGTGGAAAGGAAAAAGTTATGATGATAGAAGAAAAAGAAAAAAATAATAAGAAAGCTTTGATATTATCAATTCTTGGTGTGTTAGTTTTAATTATTGCTGTAGTTGGTGTATCATATGCAATGTATACTTTTAGTGCGAGTGGAACAAAGGAAAATGTAATTTCAACTGGAATAGTTGTAATAAATTTTGACAATAGCAATTTAGATTTTGACGGCGATGAACAAGCTGGTGCGTTGTTTAAATCAAAAAATAATAATTATAGTTTTAAGCCTTTATTTTCCTTATAAATATTAGTGAATTTGATACAGACAATCTGTATCTTTTTTTGTCGTTAAAATAGAAAAGGGGGAATTATAAATGACAAATAAAAATTATAGTGAGAGTACCATAAAAGTTGGTACTTTTTTTAGTGGTATTGGAGCACCAGAAAAAGCTTTTCAAAAATTAAAAGATGAAAAAATAATTAAGGATTATACATTAGAATTTTTTTCTGAAATAGACAAAAATGCAATCAAATCATTTTGTGCTATTCATAATATAGATGAATCATTAAATTTAGGTAGTATTACAGAAATAAAAGGAGAGAATTTACCTTATTGTGATATATGGATCGGAGGATTTCCATGCCAGGATATCAGCTGTGCTGGTAAAATGAAAGGATTTGATTTTAAGAGTTCTACTAGATCAAGTCTAGGTTGGGAAATGATAAGATTACTAAAAGAAGTAAAAGAGAAACCACACTATGTAATATTTGAAAATGTTGCTAATATTACTAGTAAAGCATTTAAAAGTACACTAGACTTGTTTAAACAAGATTTAATTAGCTTAGGATATACATTATATGATAAAGTGTTAAATGCTATTGATTATGGAGTACCACAAACAAGAAAAAGATATTTTCTTGTTGCTATATTAGATAAGAACGAAGAGTTTAGCTTTATTGAAGGTACAGGATGCCCTAAAACGTTATTAGATTATTTAGAAAGAGATGTAGACGAAAAATATTATTTAACTACAAATAAATATAAAATAGTTAATAATAAAATTATATTTAATAAAAAAAATAATCCTGATAGGGAGTATGAAGTTGATTTAAAAAAGTATAATACAGGTGGTGTTTGTGGCAAAGATAAAAGTTGTAAGTTTGCTCAATCTTCGAGAGTATTTTCTCAAAAGGGATATGCACCAACACTTACAGCAAATAATACATCTGATAATTGTAAGATTTTGATAGAGGGGGTTTAAATATGAGAATTAGAAAATTAACATCCAAAGAGGCTTGGAGACTTATGGGTTTTAATGATGATGATTATAATAAAGCAAAAAGAGTATGTGCAGAAACATATTTATATCATCAAGCAGGGAATTCAATAGTAGTAGATGTAATTTATAATGTATTGAAGTCAATTTTTGTATAAATAAAGCACTAGTAGGGAAATAAAACTTTCCCTATTAGTGTTTTTTTATTTGAAAAACTATTAATAAATTGATTTTATAAAATTCGTGTTATAATATTATGTGGAAAGAAAGTTAAGAAAAAGGTGATTTTGATGAATTATACATTAGATAAGGTAACGTTAGATGAAAAAGAAATATTATATAATTTATTACAATTTGCTTTATATGATGGTAGTCAATATATAGAAAATGATTTAAATGAAAATGCTAAATTTCAGTATAAATGGTTTGATAATTATTTTACAGATGAAGATAGAGATGCTTACTTTATAAAAAGGGGCAAAACATATTTAGGATTTGTAATGATAAATGAAAATTTGAAATTCAATAGTAATGGAAAATGTATAGCGGAATTCTTAATAATGCCACAATATAGGAGAAATCATATAGGAAAAAAAGTTGCAATGGAAATTTTTGAAAAATATAGAGGATATTGGGAAGTTGAACCAATGAAGAATAGTAAGCAAGCATATTTATTTTGGAAAAAAACAATAAAAGAATATACAAGTGGTAATTATATTGTTAAAAATAGTGGTGAATCTGAAATATTTGTTTTTAATAATAAATAAAAGAAGTTAGTCTGAGAATAATATAATTTTGTGTCTTTTTGATTATGTATGTTTTGAATGAAAGGAATGAAGAAATTAATGCAAATAATAGAATATCAAAAAAAATATTTAGAAGATGTTAAAGATTTACTTGTGGAACTTGAAGAATATATATTAACAATTGATAAGGACAATTTAGATCAATTACATCCTGAATATAGAGATAAAATGGCTATTTTGGATTTGAAAGAAGTGAATAATAATAATGGTAAGTGTTATTTAGCAGTAGAAAATAATAAGGTTGTCGGTTTAATAATGGGGTATGTTAGAACCTATGATGAATACGATTATTTAGATTATAAATGTCCTAGAAGTGGTGAAGTTTCAGAATTGATAGTATCTAAAAATGCTAGAAGCAAGGGTATTGGTAAACAACTTATGCAAAAAATTGAAGAGTATTTAACAAAAGTAGGTTGTGAATATATTTTTATTGATGTTTTCGCTTATAATAAAAATGCTATTAAATTTTATGAAAAACTTGGCTTTCATACAAGAGGTTTAATTGATGTAAAAAAATTAAATAATGAAAGTAATTATAAATGTATTATTGCAACAAAAGAATTATTAACTAAGAAATGGGATATAGAAATAAAAAAACATGATAATTCAGATGTTTGGAAAAAATTCAAAATAGAATCATTACGTAATATTGATAATAGAATTGTTTATGTGGGTATTCTTAATAATGAAATAATTACTGAAGCAACAGCAATCGTTTCTGAAAATGATATAGATATGCAAAATAAAGATAGTTTAGTAGGTGAAGGTAAAGCATATTTAACAGCTTTTAGAACAAATAAAAAATTTGAAAATCAAGGATATTTTTCAAAATTATATAAATTTATGGAAAATGATTTAAAAAAGAGAGGCTTTAATTCCTTAACACTAGGTGTTGAACCATGTGAGACAAGAAACATACAGATATATTTAAAATGGGGGTTTTCAAAATATATAAAAACAGATTATGAATATTATCCAAATGGGGAAAAGATACTTGTAAATTATTATGAAAAAGTAATCTAGTAAGAAAGGAGAACCTATTGTGAAAAAAGATACTGTAAATATCATTTTTGGTGATAGTATTGCTTATGGATTGGGCGATACTGAATGTTTTGGTTGGTTGAATAGATTAAGAAAAAAAGATGAAAAATTATTGAAAGAGTTTTTCTTGAACTTAAGTATTCCAGGACAAACTTCATCTGAAATTGTTGAGAGATTTGAGTTTGAACTAAAAAGGAGATTTAATTATGATGATGAATTTAAACTTTTTTTCTCATTTGGTATTAAAGATGCATTAAAATTAGGATATGATAAAACTTATCTGAAAATATTTGAACATAATATTATTGAGTTAATTAAAATTGCAAAAAATTATACAACCAATATACATTTTCTTGGCTTACTGAATGTTAATGAAACAATTAGAGTAGGTTATAAAAGAGAAAATATTGATACAATTAACGAGTGCTTGGAAACATTGTGCCATAAATATTCTATCAATTTTATTAATATGTTTGATATTATAAATATAAAAGATTTATGTGATGGTCTACATCCTAATGAGTTAGGACATGAAAAAATAAGTCAATATTTATATGAGAGTTTATATAAAAATTCATAATAGATGACTTCATCAAATAATTATAAAATTGCTTACAATTGCAAAAAAATCCTAAATATACCACATTTTTTTAAAAAACTATTGACAATTTTTGGAAAAATGATAAAATATTGGTTAAATTTATTTGGGAGGTTCATTAGTATGATTAAATTAATTGACGAAATTATAACTGATTATTCAAAAAAATTAAGTGCTAGAAACCAATATTATACTAACACTATTTATTCATGCTTCTATTCATGCTCAAATAAAAATAATATTTTAAAATCGGTGTCAGTTAAAACATTATAATATAGTGTTTTTCGGCACCGATTATTTTTTTATTATGTTTGACCGTTAAAGGTCAAACAAAAAACTACCGGCTATGCCGGTATGAATATAATAGCAGTAGCG
>CANQOV010000013.1 GCA_947625575.1 uncultured Bacilli bacterium
TATAACGATTATGAAAGGAAACGTGTTATATTTAATGGTATTTAGTGTTATTTAGTCCGAGTAAAATGTATTAAATAACACCAAATAACACTAAATGGTAAAATAAAATTTGTGGCCGAGATGTGTGGCCAAAAGTTGCAAGAGCAATTATAGATTGATAGAAATATCAATTTTTTTATACATTGCCATTAAATTTTTAATGTCAAAATAGAAAGGAGGAGAATATGAGTTCTGAAAAGAATAATATGAGGTAATTTCTAATATTAATGAAAATAAAACTTTATTATTAAAAAAACCGTTTTTGTGGTATAATATAAGCAAATTAGGTGATGTTTTATGTATTTGCTAGAAGAAATAAAAAAAATAATACAAACTAGATCTAAACAAATTATTATTTTTGTTGATATGGATGGTGTTGTAGCTGATTACAGGTTTGGAGAAGGAGATAATATAAAAAATAATAAACCTGGATTATACTTAAATAAGAGACCTATATATACAACGATTAATAATTTGAAAAAAATTAATGATGAAATAAATTGTGAGATGTGCATATTAAGTTCATGTCTTTACGAAGAACAAGCAAAAGAAAAAGACTTATGGTTAAATATATACATGCCATTTATAAAACCACAAAATAGATTATTCATTTTATCTAAAAATTTTGAATCAAGAAAAAAATTAAAAATAGATAAAATAAAAGAAAAATTAGATTCTAATAAATGTGAATTAGCAATTTTAATTGATGATACTCATGACATATTATTTTTAGCATTATCAGAATTAAAAGAAAAAGTTGTGCCATTTCATGTTATAACATTAATTGACTAGGGAGTGATTTATAATGAGTTATGCTGTAATAATAGATTGTTATACTGATGAGCCTTCTGGCTTAGGAGTGCCACCATATTTGAGCGTGCATTCTAGATATATAGCAGGAGTTTTAAAGAATCAAAATATAAAATATTATTATTTGACTATTGATGACTTGCGTTATGCAAATGGTGAAGATCATTTTGATAATTCATATAATAAAAGAATAATAAATAAAACAAAAAATGCTAATAATGTTGTAAACATATTGAAAAACGCAATAAATATTTATGTTGTAATGGGGTGCTTTGTTAAATATGAATATGTATCTGCGGAACCTCCAACATTTGCAGAGGTTGAAAATTTGCTTAACATTTTTTGTAGTAAAAAGACAAATAAATTATTATTTTATTCGCTTGGGGGTAGTGAATTAACAAGAGAAAATATAAAAAGAACAGTTCCAAGTGACTTATTTAATGAGACAATCTTTGGTAATACATATAATTATTTTTTAGGGGAAACAATTCACAAGTTTAAACCGAATTATGATAAATTAAGGCAAATTGCTATCGACTCATCAAGTGTACTTCAACAAATAGATAGACCTGTAATAATCGAAATTGAAACAGCAACAGGTTGTAACAGGAATCCAGGTTGTACATTTTGTATAGAAGGTATGAGAGGACTACCATTACAGTTTAGAGAAAAAGAAGATATTATAGATGAAATAAAAAGTTTATATGATTCAGGGGCATCATATTTTAGATTAGGAAGGCAACCAAATTTTTATGCATACAAAAATTGTGATACCAAGGAAATAGAAGCCTTATTTAAAGGAATTTGGAGTGCATGTCCTAACATTAAAACTCTGCACATAGATAATGTAAGCCCTCATAATGTAAATACCTATGAAGGAGAAAAAATAACTAAAATAGTAGCTAAATACACTACTTCAGGAAATATTACACCATTTGGAATTGAATCATTTGATCCGATTGTAAGGGAGAAATGCAATTTGAACGGGTCATTAGAAGATATTCATAAATCAATAACTATAATTAACAAGTATGGAAAAGGAAGAGGACAAAATGGATTGCCTAAGTTACTTCCAGGTATTAATATTATTTATGGATTAGATGGTCAAAATGAAAACACTTTAAAGCATAATTTAGAAAATCTAAAGAAAATATTAAATTCTGGAAATTTAGTAAGACGAGTATTTGTTAGAAAATTAACATCTCCTTACGGTGAACAATTTGATAATTATAATGATGAGGATTTGAAGGAATTTAACACTTGGAGTAAAACGATAGAAAAAGATTTTATTGTTCCAATGTTAAAAAAAGTTTTTCCAATTGGGCTAGAAATTAGTGATTTAAGAATGGAAATGTATAAAGATGGTAATTCCATTTTAAGACAAATGGGAACATGCCCTGTTAGAGTAGTAATTTTAAATAAAAAATTAAAGTTAGATGAATTTTATAAGGTAAAAGTTGTTGGCTACATAGGTAATAGAACAATTATTGGAGATATAATATGAAAAAAATTGGATTATTAATACCTAAGACTAATTTGACAGTTGAATATGAATTAGAAATGCTTTTTAATAAAGGCTATTATAATATTACAAAAAGCGTATTTTATGTTTCAAAACTTAGCTACAATACTGGATATAAAGAGAATAAGTCAAAATTTTTAAAAGATATTGCAAATGATATAAACATAAAGAAAAAAGATTTAGAATATCTAAATGTCGATTATAGTGCATTTTTTTGTACTACATCTGCGCTTGAAAATTGCATAAACCAAGTAAATCCAACTATTTCACTAATCGAAGAGGCTCAATTAAGGAACATTAAAAAATGTTTATTGGTCACACCCTATAACGAAAGATTAGGCAAAGAAATTGTGAATTTCTTGGAAAATAATAAAATTAAAGTTATGAAAAATATTAATTTGAATTTATTAAATACAGCTGATTATTTTAATTATGGAATAAATGAATTAGAAAATTTATTAGAAAAAAATTATTTAAAAGAATACGAAAATATAATTATTTCTTGTACCAATTTACCTACTATAGGTGTAATAGAAAATTTAGAAAAAAAATTAGATACCCAAATAATTTCAAGTAACTCAAGTTTGTTTTCAAAAATTAAAAGAGATAATAAGATTTAAGGTGATTAAAATGACAAAAGAAGAATTTAAAAATGTAATTGACATATGTAGTCAACAACAGAAAGTAAAAGATGCTGTCAAAAAAAATCATGACAATAACTTATGGTGGCCATTAGAAGTAGATGATTATAGAAAAAGATTGTTAATTGCTGGACTTTCTACTAGAATTTCTTATAATATGATAGAAAGTTATAGAAAAGTAATAAATGATTTAAACAGTTATTCTTACGAAGAAATAATAAATATGCCAAAAGAAAAGATTATTGATAAAATTAAAGGGTTAGGATTGTCTAATACAAGATATAAATATTTGTCCTCAATGATTAAATTTATAGAAAAATATGATAATGAAATAAAAACATTATCTAATGATGAACTAATAACATTAATTGCAAATAATGTTGATGGAGCATCTTATAAGGTTGCTCAGTGTTGCGTTTTATACGTAAGAGGATATTATTCAGGAATAATGCCAGTAGATAGTGGCATGAAAGATATAGAATTACCTTGTCTAGGGTTTAATGAGTATAAAAATGCGTTAGGACATGATATTTTAAGAAAAGAATTAGAAAAATTAGTTAAGAACAACAATATAGAAGAAATAATCAAAAATAATGGTTATGAAGAACTTAATATAAAAGATTATAATAATGCTACTTGGTTTTGCCATTTAGTTCTTATTTATTATAAACGATACTTTTGCAATAAACATAATCCTGAAATTTGTCGATTAAAAGATTGTGTTGAAATTAAGTGCAAATGCAAAAGATAAAAAGGAAGTGATTGAAATGTTAATTGTTGAAGGAATAGATGGGGTTGGAAAAACAACCTTAGTTGAACATTTACAACAAGATTATGGAGTGAAAAAATATCATTTTGATTATGACTTAAACAATATGGATTTATTATCAAAATATATGAAAGTTTTGTCATCAGAAATTAATGATAAATTAGTGTTAGATAGGTCATTTATTAGTGAAATGGTATATGGTCCAGTTATAAGAAATTCATGTAAACTAAGTCTTGAGGATTATACTAAATTATTAAATGCATATAAAAAAATTGGAGCTAGAATTATCTATTTAATTTGCCCTAAAGAGATTTTATTAAAAAGAAGAAATTTTGATAAAAGTGATTATGAAATTATTACTAATTATTATGAAAAATTGAAAAATAAGTATGATGAAATTATGGAATATTCGTCTAAATTTATTGATGTAATTACCATAAATACATATGAAGAAAATATAGAACAAGTTAGAAATCATGTAAAGAAGGCAGTGATAAAGTGATTGATTTATGTTATGTAGGAAATTCTTCTAATGATAAAATTATAATAAATGATGAAATTTACAATATATCAGGTGGAAGTTGCATATATTCAAGTTTTTCATCTAGAACCTCCTTTAAAGGTAGAATTGCAATAATAAGTAATGTAGATAGTAATATGAAGCAAAAATTAGACAAAAACAAAATAGAGTTCTATGGTAATATTATTGATAAAATGACAGAATTTTTAATTGATGAATCAAAATCGACATGTATTTCACAATTTTATAATACAGATGCGATTAAGCTAGATGAAAAACTAGATATAAATCATTTACATATATCATTCAGAAAAGGTGTGGATGTTGAAAAAATTTTAAATGATGAGTCTATTTGCTATAAATATCTTTCAGCTGATGTTATGATACATAGTGCTATAGATTTTATACCTATATTAGAAAAATACTCCTCAAAAATAGAAATATTATTTTGCAATGTAAAAGAGTACAATATATTGAAACAATTTATAAAAAATATACCATTGATAATTGTAACAAATGAGAATAATCCAGTACTTGTAATAACACCGTCCAACATAATAAGTTATAATGTGGTGGATAACAAAAACATTAAATCTACAACAGGAGCTGGAGATACATTTATTGGCGGTTTTTTGGCAAAATATATAGTTAGCCATAATTTAGATGAATCTATTTCACAAGGAATTTATAATTCGAGTAAAGCTATAGAAGTCATGGGACCACTATCTAACCAACAATTATCTGCAGAACAGACCATAAGACCTATGTTACTTCCTAATAATATTATTGTTATAGGAAATTCTTGTGCTGGAAAAACCACATTCATTGATTATTTAAAAAAAATTTATAACATATATTTGGATATAGATGATTTAAATCCTTTACTAGAAACTTTTATGTTAGATGATTTGTTATATCAAAATAAAATAACAGAATTTAAACAAATAAAGAAAAAAATCAAATATGTTAGTAAAATATGGGAAGAGTATAATAGTAATATTAATTCAATCAATCACTATACTGTACCAGCCAAATGTGGTGATGGTCATGATATAATAAGACCAATTCTATGGGATTATATACTTCAAATGGCAGTTGCAAATTCAGAAAATCAAAATATAATCCAATTTTCGAGAGGTAGAGATAAACTATATGAATCAGAATTTTTTGACAATTCTTATTTTCGTAGTATAAGAAGTTTAATAAATGATTTAAAAAATGGTGATAATTGTATTATTGTTAATTTAGTTTCAAGCCTAGATGTGAGAAAACTCAGAAATAATATAAGATTGAAAAATGGCGGTCATTATGTTTCTAATGATACTATGGACAATGTGTATTCACAAGATATATTTGAATATACAAAAACCGGTGAAAATTTTGGATATTTAATAATTGAAGAAAAATGTATCCCAGTATTTACAATCTCAAATGATAAAATGCTTAATGATATTGAATTAAATAGATTTTTATCATATAATGTTGATAGTGTAATAAAATATTATAATAATTTTAAGGAGGAAGAAAATGCAATTAAAAAAAATTCAAAAAGATATTTGGCAAAATAAATTAAATAAAGGATTTAATACAACAGATGTGAATAAAGAATTTTGCTTATTGTATGGAGAAGTGGCAGAAGCATACGATGCTTGGAGAAAGAAAAAAGATGATTTGAATGAGGAACTAGCAGACATTGCTATTTACTTAATGGGATTATCTGAAATGTTAGGATTTGATTTAGAAAAGGAAATAGAAAAGAAAGTTTCTAAAAATGAAAAACGTATATATAAAAGCATAGATGGAGTGAACGTACGAGTAAGTGATTAAATTAACAAAATAATATTCATTAAAATTTTCGGTTTGCTTCTTGTATTATATATAGGATTATCTAAAATATTTTAAAAGTTAGTATGTAAGTTGTGTTAGACCACCAAAAAATAGTAGTAAAAATACACCAATAATTATAGAAAAGTTGGCCACGAATTTTATAATTAATGAGTTAATTTCATAAATTGAAAAAATGGTAAAAAATTGAAATAAGGTAACTTGAAAATGTTACCTTGTTTTGTTGTAAAATAAGTGATAAAATAGTACTACTATATGTTATTTAGTGTTACTAAATGTTACGAATTAAATTTGTGGCCGAGATGTGTGGCCGACCAAAAAAACGCCAAAAATTTTAAAAAAATACAAAATAGGCCACGAATTTTGGTAAAAAAGTTACGAATTTTGTGGCTGATAATGGTCGCATGAAAGGAGGCATTATGTTTAAAATTCATTCAAATTATAGTCCAGCAGGAGACCAACCAGAAGCTATAAAATCATTAGTAAACGGAGTAAAAAATGGCGAAAAACATCAAGTTTTACTTGGAGCAACAGGAACAGGTAAAACATTTACTATTGCAAACGTCATACAACAAGTAAATAAACCAACCCTTGTTTTAGCCCACAATAAGACCCTTGCGGGACAGCTATATAGTGAACTAAAAGAGTTGTTTCCAGAAAACCATGTTTGCTATTTTGTTTCCTACTATGATTACTATCAACCAGAAGCCTATGTCCCCCAGACCGATACCTATATTGAAAAAGACTCTTCCATAAATGATGAAATAGATGAATTAAGGCATTATGCCACCAGTTCTCTTTTACAATATAAAGATACCATTGTCGTAGCGTCAGTATCTTGTATCTATGGTATCGGAGAAGTTGAAGAATATGAAAACAATATGCTAACACTATCTGTTAAAGAAACTATTGAAAAAGAAAAAATCTTAAAAAAACTAGTAGATATGCTCTATGAAAGAAATGAACTTGACTTTAAAAGAGGAAGTTTTCGCTCAAAAGGAGATACAATCGAAATAATACCCAACGATGAACATAAAGAAGGTATAAGAATAGAATTATTTGGCGATGAAATAGATAGAATATCTATAATCGATACTTTAACAGGTAAAATATTAAAAGATAAAAAAAGTGTTTCTATATTTCCCGCCAGTCACTTTGTAACAAGTGAAGAAAAATTAAAAGAAGCTATCAAGCGTATCAAAGAAGAATTACAAGAACAAATAGAATATTTTAAAACAAACAATAAACTTTTAGAAGCCGAAAGAATAGAACAAAGAACAAACTATGATATTGAAATGCTGGAAGAAACAGGTTTTTGTAGTGGTGTAGAAAATTATTCAAGACATCTAGCAGGAAGAGCTAAAGGAGAAACCCCTACAACGCTAATAGACTTTTTTAAAAAGGATTTCTTGCTTGTAGTAGATGAATCTCATGTGACCTTACCTCAAGTAAGAGGCATGTATAATGGTGATAGAGCAAGAAAACAAACCCTTGTCGATTTTGGCTTCCGTCTTCCCTCAGCCCTAGATAATAGACCCTTAACTTTTGAAGAATTTGAACAAAAAATAGACCAAGCAATCTATGTTTCAGCTACCCCCGGAGATTATGAACTTGCCCTAGCAACCAACAAAGTAGACCAAATAATAAGACCTACTGGACTATTAGATCCAACTGTTGAAGTTCGTAAAAGCAAAGGTCAAATTGATGACTTAGTAGGAGAAATAAATGAAAGAATAAAACAAAATGAAAGAGTCTTAATCACAACTCTAACAATAAGAATGGCCGAAGAACTTACAGAATATCTAAAACAATTAGATATCAAAGTAGCGTATTTACATACTGAAATAAAAACTCTAGAACGTCTAAAAATAATAAGACAACTTCGCCTAGGAGAATATGATTGTGTAGTAGGGATAAACCTTCTTCGTGAAGGATTAGATATTCCAGAAGTAAGCTTAATAGCCATACTAGACGCTGATAAAGAAGGATTCTTAAGAAGCTTTAGAAGTTTAATTCAAACCATTGGCAGATGTGCAAGAAATGAACATGGTCATGTTATCATGTATGCTGATAAAATAACTGACAGCATGAATATAGCCATAACTGAAACCCAAAGAAGACGAGCACTTCAAATAAAGTATAACGAACAACACCATATAACACCAAAAACAATTCAAAAAGAAATAAGAGAGCTAATCTCTAATACATATGAAACCAAATTAACAAAAGCTAAAAAAGATGGTATAATAGATAAAGAAATGCTAGCAAAATTAGAAAAAGAAATGAAAGAAGCAGCTAAAAATCTTGAATTTGAGAAAGCAATGGAATTAAGAGACATCATCTTTGAAATGAAGTCCAAGTAGGAGTATATATGGCCAAAAGAAGATTAAAAAAAGGTGTAAGGAAAACCCTAAAAATTTTAATAATAATATCAATAGTAATAATGGCAAGTTATGTTGTAGAATATCTTGTTTTAAAAAGTTTGCCAAGAACTGCAGTAGAAACCCATAAAGAAGATTTTTATTACAATGAAGACTTCGGTATAATTACCATAAAAAGTAATCATGATTACAATAAAAATGGCAAAGATGATTATGAAGATTACCTAATTGGAGGTAAAAAAATCGCCGAAATAAATCCTAAATATGATGAAAGCTACTATGCCGGTGGTTATCCTCCTGAAGGATCTGGAGTTTGTACTGATGTTATTTGGTATGTCCTAAAAGAAGCTGGCTACTATCTAAAAGATATGATATCACAAGATATAATAGAAAGAAATGATGAAGCTTATCACATTGAAAACATTGATACTAACATTGATTTTCGAAGAGTAGGTAACCAAGAAATATTCTTTAAAAAATATGCCGAAAGCTTAACAACCGATTTAGATGATTTAATCCAATTTCAACCAGGAGACATTGTCACATTTGATGATTCAGATCACATAGCTATCATATCTGATAAAAGAAATATAAGAGCTATCCCTTATCTAATTCAAAACTCTGATGAAGAACAAACTGAAAAAGAAGAAGACGTTTTAGAAGAAACTACCATGAAAATAACTGGTCATTATCGTTTTACCTATACTGAAGAAATTCAAAGTCTAATCGATAGGATGTAAAGGAGAAGTAAAAATGAACAAACAAGAAGCCTTTCAAAAAGAAATAAGTTATATCAAAAATAAAGATTATCAATCATCTGTCAAAGCCCTTCTAGAAAAAGTACCAGATTATTTTTTTGAAATTCCAGCTTCCTCAACAGGTAAATACCACCCTAAATACGCTCTTAATGAATCTGGACTATTAAGACATACTAAAGTTGCAATAACTATTGCTTATAGCTTATTACAAATTGATAGTATAAAAAACAAATATACAGAAAATGAACGCGATTTACTACTAATTGCTCTTATGTTTCATGACACAATAAAAAGTGGTAACCCCAAAGAAGAATTTACAAGATTTGATCACCCTTTGTTGGCAGCTCAATTTATAAAAGATAATCAAGATTGTACCAGTTTTACCGAAGAAGAAATAAAGTTTTTACAAGATAGCATCAAAACTCACATGGGGCAGTGGAATACTAGCAGTTATTCATCTGTTACCTTGCCACTACCTAAAACCAAATATCAAACCTTTGTACACATGTGTGATTATCTAGCAAGTAGAAAATTTTTAGAAGTACCGTTTATAAATAACGATATCGAAGAATAAATAAAAAATGGTGATAATATGAAACTAAAATATGTTTTTTTAAGACTAAAAGATCTAAACTATAATAAATTATTTGAAACTGTTAATAAAGTAAAACAACAAAACAATAAACCAAAAATATTAATAATATTAGATATAATCTACTGTGCTATAAAATATCAATCAGGATATAATGATTATTATTCATTTGGTATGTATAATATGAATAAAAAACAAAGAAGTACTATCTTAACAAGAGGAAAAAACAATAATTATGTAAAAATGCTAAATCCTAAAGAATATTGGCATATCTTTGATAATAAAGATGAATTTAATAAAAAATTTCAAAAATATTTAAAAAGAGACTGGTTATATCTCGAAACAACTTCTTATAAAGAATTTGAAAAATTTCTTCAAAACAAAAAAGAAATAATTGCAAAACCAAGAAATGATTCAGGAGGTCATGGAATAGAAAAAATAATTCTTAAAGATTATCCCAATAAAAAAGAATTATATAATTATCTATTGAATAAAAAATTACTAATTGTTGAAGAAATAATAAAACAACATGATAAATTAAATGAAATATATCCAGAGTCAGTAAACACTATAAGATTAATAACTATATTACATAATAATGTAGTAAACTTTGTAACTGCATTTATAAGAATAGGTAATAATAGTTTTGTTGATAACACATCAAGTGGGGGTATGCTAACAATGTTAGATTTAAAAACAGGTATAACTCAATATCCTGCTTGTGATACTAATATGAACATCTACAAAACACACCCCAAAACTAAAACTAAAATAAAAGGAATAAAAATCCCTTATTTTTTAGAAGCCAAAAAACTAGTAGAAAAATTATCTTATTTAGAGCCCCATATCAAATATATAGCATGGGATATAGCTATAACTAAAGACGGCCCTGTTGTAGTGGAAGCTAATCCCTATCCCGGTTACTATTACCAGTTTCCAATTCATACACCTAATAAAATAGGTTATGTTCCTATCTTTGAACAAATATTAAATAGCAAAACATAATAAATAAAATTATTGTGTTTTTTTATCTAAAAATCTAAAATCTACCATAGTAAAAAAATAAAAAAAGTAGTATAATAACAAAAGGTGGTTGAAATGGACGAAATTATTATTAAAGGAGCAAGAGAAAATAACTTAAAAAATGTAAATCTTACCTTGCCAAAAAATAAATTAATTGTCATGACTGGAGTTTCAGGAAGTGGTAAATCTTCCTTAGCTTTTGATACAATCTGTAAAGAAGGAGAAAGACGATACTTAGAAAGTTTATCAGCCTATGCAAGACAACTTCTTGGAGGAACAGAAAAACCAGAAGTAGACTCTATCGAGGGCTTATCTCCTACTATTGCAATAGATCAAAAAACAACAAGTAAAAACCCAAGAAGTACGGTAGGAACAGTAACAGAAATATATGATTATCTAAGATTGTTATTTTCAAGATGTGGAACACCTTTCTGTCCAACTCATAAAATTCCTATAACCAATCAATCAATCGAAGAAATGACTAATAAAATATTAGAAAATGAAATAGGAACAAAAATAATAATTTCTTCTCCAATCGTAGAAGGTAAAAAAGGAACATTTAAAGATTTGCTAGAAGACTTAGTAAAACAAGGCTACATAAGAGCAAAAATAGATAACAAAGACTATGATTTATCAGAAGAAATAACCCTAGAAAAAAATAAGAAACATAATATTGAAGTAATAATAGATAGATTAGTAATTAAAGAAGACATAAGATCAAGATTATTTGAATCATTAGAAACAGCAACTAAATTATCAGACGGAAAAGTATATGTTGATGTACTAGGTAAAGAAAAACAAATATTCTCTGAAAAATTTGCCTGCCCATTATGTGATTTTTCTCTAAAAGAATTAGAGCCTCGTATCTTTAGTTTCAATGCTCCCTATGGAGCTTGTCCAGATTGTAAAGGATTAGGAATCAAACAAGTAATCGATGAAGATTTAATAATACCAGATAAAAATAAAAGTATTAAAGATGGTGCCGTAGTAACCATGGGTGAAGATAATGAGGGAATTTATTATAAAAAATTAGAGTGTGCTTGTAAACACTATGGCATAGATCTATCTAAAAAAGTTAAAGATTACACCAAAGAAGAATTAAACAAAATCTTATATGGAACAGATGATATAATTCATTATCATTACACAACTAAAAGTGGTAGTACCTTTAATAATTATGGAGTTTTTGAAGGAATAATAAACAATCTTCAAAGAAGATATCTTGAGACCAACAGTGGTTGGATAAGAGATTGGCTAGAAACATACATGATTGATTTAGATTGTCCAACTTGTCATGGCTCAAGATTAAAAGATGAAGTATTAAGTGTTTTAATAAACAATAAAAATATTTATGAAGTAACGAAATTAAGCGTCACTAACTTATATAAATTTATTGACAATCTACAGTTGAGCGAAGAAAAACAACAAATCGCTGAACTTTTAATAAAAGAAATTAAAAGTCGTGTTTCATTTTTAATAAATGTTGGTCTAGATTATTTAACTCTAGATAGAATGGCTTCCACTTTATCAGGAGGAGAACTACAAAGAATAAGATTAGCAACTCAAATAGGAACTCATTTAACAGGAGTATTATATGTTTTAGATGAGCCAAGTATCGGTTTACACCAAAGAGATAACGATAAACTAATTAATTCCATGCTTCAAATGCGTGATTTAGGTAATACCTTAATAGTGGTAGAACATGATCTTGACACTATGCGTGCAGCAGATTATCTTGTTGATGTTGGCCCTTTAGCGGGAGAACAAGGTGGCGAAATAATTGCTTGTGGTACTCCAGATGAAGTTGCAAAGTGTGAGAAAAGTATTACTGGTCGCTTTTTAAGTGGCAAAGAGTGTATTGAAGTACCAAAAAAAAGAAGAAAAGGTACAGGTAAAAGTCTAACAATCGTTGGTGCTAAAGAAAACAACCTAAAAAACATCAAAGTAAAAATCCCACTTGGAACTTTCACATGTGTAACGGGAGTTTCAGGAAGTGGTAAATCAACCTTAATAAATGAAATATTATACAAAAAATTAATGAATCACATCTATAACTCTAGAGTAAAACCAGGATTGCATAAAGAAATAATAGGTCTAGATAATGTTGATAAAGTAGTTTATATCTCTCAAGATCCAATAGGAAGAACACCAAGATCTAATCCCGCAACCTACACAGGAGTATTTGATGAAATAAGAGATTTATTCACTTCAACCAAAGAAGCAAAAATGCTTGGCTATGATAAGAGCAGATTCTCCTTTAACGTTAAAGGAGGTCGCTGCGAAGCTTGTCGTGGCGATGGTGTAAAAAAAATAGAAATGCATTTTTTACCAGATGTCTATGTCCCATGTGAAGTTTGTCATGGAGCAAGATATAATAATGAAAGCTTAAAAATAAAATTTAAAGGTAAAAATATCTCTGAAGTTTTAGATATGCGTGTAACTGAAGCAATCGAATTTTTTGAAAACATACCTAAAATCAAAAAAATGCTTGAAGTATTAGAAAGTGTAGGCTTAGGCTACATAAAATTAGGTCAACCTGCACCAACTCTATCAGGAGGTGAAGCATCAAGAGTAAAACTTGCCAAAGAACTTCAGAAAAAACCAACTGGAAAATGTGTCTTTATCATGGATGAGCCTACCACAGGACTTCACTCTTATGATGTTAAAAAATTACTTGCTATAATTGAAAAAATAGTAGATAATAAAGATACAGTAATAGTAATAGAACACAATCTAGATGTTATAAAAGTTGCAGATTACATCATCGATTTAGGACCAGAAGGTGGCGATAATGGAGGAACTGTTATAACAACAGGTACTCCAGAAGAAGTAGCTAAAGAAGAAAAATCATACACAGGACAATTCTTAAAGAAATATTTATAAAGGAGATAAAACATGGATCCTATAGCTATAGATTTAAAAGTAGTGCAAATACATTGGTATTCAATAACCATGCTAACAGCAATTCTTTTAGGCTCATATCTTTTTCTAAAAGAAGCTAAAAAAAACAAAATTGATCCTAAATTTTTAGATAATTTACTTTTTTATGGTATCATCATCGCTATAATAGGAGCAAGACTTTATTATTGTTTATTTAATCTAGATTATTATTTAGCAAGACCAATTGAAATATTATATATCTGGCAAGGTGGCTTAGCTATCCATGGAGCAATACTATTTGGAGCAATCTGGTTTATATATTATTCCAAAAAGAATAAGATAAGTCCATTAAAAATACTAGATATTGTAGCACCATACTTAATCTTAGGTCAAGCAATTGGTAGGTGGGGAAACTTCTTTAATCAAGAAGCCCATGGTCCAATAACTAGTAAAATATTTCTTCATAGACTATTAATTCCCAACTTTATAATTAATGGCATGCTAATAAATGGTAACTACTACCACCCAACATTTTATTATGAATTTTTATGGAACATATTAGGTTTTATCATTTTAACATATATTCAAAAAAAGCATAATTCTAAAGAGGGAACATTAACAGGACTATATTTATCTTGGTATTCAATAGTTCGCTTTATAATAGAAAGTTTAAGAACAGATAGTCTAATGTTAGGTAGCATAAAAGTTGCCCAACTAGTATCAGTAATTTTATTTATCATAGGACTAATTTTAATATTTAGAAAGAAAGGAACAAAAAAAGATGAAAATAGATTATGATGTTGTAATCGTTGGAGCAGGTCCTGCTGGAATAACTGCTGCCATTTATTTAAAAAGAGCCAAAATAAACTGTTTAGTAATTGAAAAAGATACTCCGGGAGGAGCCATAGCTAAAACTTCAATTGTTGAAAACTACCCAGGAGTTGAAAAAATAAAAGGTGCAGATCTTGCCATGAGGTTTTACAATCAGATAAAAGATTTGCAAGTTCCTTATGAATATGATGAAGTAACAGAAATAATTGATAAAAAAGATTACAAAATAATAAAAACTAAAAAAAGAGAAATAACTTCCAAAGCAGTAATACTATGCCCCGGAAAAACACCAAAAAATTTAGAAAAAGAAAACAGTGATAAATTAATAGGCAAAGGAATAAGCTTCTGTGCTGTCTGTGACGGTAGCCTATATAAAAATGAATTTGTCTCGGTAGTAGGTGGTGGCTCATCTGCTCTTGAAGAAGCCTTATATCTATCAGGAATATGTAAAAAAGTATATGTCTTAAATAGAAGTGAACTTTTAAGAGGAGATAAAACTTTAGTAGATAGAGTAGCTAAAAAGAAAAATATTGAAATACTTTATAATACCGAAGTAGAAAAATTTAATATTGAAAATGATCATTTAGGCTCTATCACAATCAAGACAAATGAAGAAGTAAAACAATTAAATGCCAAAGCCTGTTTTATATTTATTGGTTATATTCCTGATACAAATTTTCTTAAAACACTTGATATTTTAGATGAAAAAGGTTATATTATTAAGCATGAAGGTTGTAGGACCAGCATAAAATATATATATGCTGCAGGAGATGTCATCAAAAAAGAATCTTATCAAATAGTGCATGCAACTAGTGAGGGAGCTCAAGCGGCTATCTCTTGTATCAAAGATTTAAGTATGGGTGATTAAAATGAAATTAAATAACCATGGTTGGGGATTAGGAATATTCCTACTATATATATTTATCCTGGTTTTGATGGTAATTTTCACATCAGGACAAATAGCCAAATTATAAAAGTAATGAGAAAGAGGAGTATATTTAAAAATTTATTAAGAGAGTTGATGTTTGGTGCAAATCAATTAAATTTTAAATAGAAGGTAGCTTTCAAACTGAAAATATGAAAAAAGTAGTATTTTCCGCTTACAAAAGCGTTATCAAAAAAGAGTAAAATTAAGGTGGTACCACGAACAATTCGTCCTTTGGATGGGTTGTTTTTTATTTAAAAAGAAAAGAGGTTAGATTATGTTAGATAAAAAATATAATGCACAAGAAAAAGAAGAAAAATGGGTAAATTATTGGAAAGAAAATAAAATTTATGAATTTAAAAAAGACCAAAGAGAAGTTTTTTCAATTGATACTCCTCCTCCAACAGTTAATGGTAAAATTCATATAGGACATATCTTTTCATACTCTCAAACAGAAATGATAGCTAGATATAAAAGATTAAGAGGGTATAACATATTTTATCCATTTGGTTTTGATGATAATGGCTTACCAAGTGAAAGATTAGTAGAAAAAGAACAAGGTAAAAAAGCTCATGAAATAGGTAGAGAAGCCTTTTCAAAACTATGTTATCAAACAACAGATAAATATGAAGAAGAATTCCAAACTCTCTTTAGTAAATTAGGAGTAAGTACAGATTGGAACATACATTATAAAACAGTAAGCCCTAAAACTATCAAAATAAGTCAAAAATCATTTCTAGATTTAATCCAGAAAGGACACTGTTATCATAAAGAAAGCCCTGCTTTGTGGTGTAATGAGTGTTTAACTTCTATTGCTCAAGCAGAACTTGAAACCAAAACAATCAAAACAACATTTAACTACATTAACTTTAAAACTGTTGAAACAGATGAAGAGTTTACAATCGCTACAACAAGACCAGAATTACTTCCTGCTATAGTATGTGTTTTTGTAAATCCTACTGATGAAAAACATAATCACTTAATAGGAAAAACCGCTCATATTCCTGTAATCAATGTTGATGTTCCAATAATGGCAGATGAAAAAGTTGATAAAGATAAAGGTACTGGAGTAGTAATGTGCTGTACCTTTGGAGATCAAACCGATATAGAGTGGTGGAAAAAATATAACTTACCATTAAAATATATCTTAACGGATGACGGCAAGATAATTGATGAAATTCCTAACTATGGTGGCATGAAAATAAAAGAAGCGAGAAAAAAGATAATTGAAGATTTACAATCAGCAGGCTGCGTAGTTAAAATCGAAGATTTAGAACACGAAGTTCAAACTCATGAAAGATGTGGTAAAGAAGTTGAATATTCTGTCATGAAGCAATGGTTTATCAATATCATTGATCATAAAGAAGACTTCTTAAAAATAGGTAATGAAATAAAATGGTACCCAGCCCACATGCATACAAGATATAATGAGTGGGTAAACAATATCGCTTGGGATTGGTGTATCTCAAGACAAAGATATTTTGGTGTTCCTTTCCCAGTTTGGTATTGTAAAAATTGTGGAAATCCAGTCTTTGCTAAAGAAGAAGATTTGCCAGTTAACCCACTTGTGGATAATCCACCTATCACAACTTGCCCTAAATGTAATTGTAATGAATTTGTTCCTGAAACAGATGTTATGGATACTTGGGCTACATCTTCAACTACACCATTAATTAACATGCGTTATAAAGAAAAAGATAATTTAGAAGACATCTTAACGCCAATGAGTATTAGAACTAACGCCTCAGACATAATAAGAACTTGGGACTTTTATACAATAGTCAAAAGCTTTTATCACTTTGGTCAAAGACCATGGAATAACATAATGATCTCTGGATTTGTCATGGCTAACAAAGGCGAAAAAATTAGTAAATCTAAAGGCAACACTAAACTAGAGCCACTTGAATTAATAAACCAATACTCTGCTGATGTAGTTCGTTACTGGGCAGGCTCTGGTCGTTTAGGAACAGATATCTCTTATAGTGAAGAAACGCTTCTAAGAGGTAAAAAACTAATAAACAAAATTTGGAACGTTTCCAAATTTATTGAAATGCACCTAGAAGACTATGTAGATAAAGACTTTAATGATTTTGAATACATAGATAAATGGATAATAGGCTCATTTATGGATATGGAAACTCAATATATAAATTATCTAGAACAATATGAAATGGGACTAGCTTTAAATACTTTAGAAAAATTCTTCTGGAATTTCTGTGATAATTATATTGAAATAGTAAAACATAGACTATATAGACCAGAAGAATTTGGAACAAAGGCAAGATATTCAGGTCAAAAAACAGTATATCTACTTCTTTATAAACTATTACAAGATTTTAGTATATACTTTCCATTTATTACTGAAGAAATATATCAAGAGTTATATCATGATGCCAAATCAATTCATCTAACAACCATAACTCCATTAAATTATGACTTTGCTAAAGAAGTAAAAAATGGTAATAACATAATTGAAATAATAAGTGCTGCAAGAGGAGAAAAAACAAATCATAACGTATCACTAAAAACACCAATAAAACAACTAGATATCAGTGTAGATGAACAATTAAAAAATGCTATATCTTCTGCAATAAAAGATATCAAAGCCACCTTATTTATTGAAGAATTATTATTACAAGATCAAGATAAAAATTATAATATCAACAAAATTGAATTAGATTTAGAAAATATTGATAATAACTAAGTAACATACATATACTATATGTGGGATATTGACAAAAACCCAAAAAAGTAATATAATTATAAACCTGTGCAGGCAGTATCTGCCAAAGAAAAGGTGATAATATGGAAAAAAGAATAAATGCTCAACCAACACAGTCAATAATAAACTTAAAATATATATCAACACACAAGTTAAGATTTAATGCTAACTTAAGAAGATTATTAGATAAATATCAAATAACAGACTATGGATACTTAGATTATCTAATAAATAAAATAGGGGTACAAGAGCTAACAGAAAATGAACAATTAAAACAAGCTTTAGAAAATGCTAAAACTTTAACAGATATAGAAATGGACGATATCATGATAAGTGGCAAAAGATCTTATGAAAATGCCGAAACCATGATAGAATTAAGAAAGAAATTAGATTTCCATGATATAAAATCTTATGAAGATTTAGATACTCTATTTAAAACTTCTACAGTAACCTTATTTACTAAAGAAGAACAGAAACATTTAATGGATATTATTGAAATATTACAAAGAAAAATACAAAAAAGTGAGCAAAGAGTAAGAAAAGATTAAAAAACAGAACAAAAAAATAAAAAATAATTGACAATCAAAAAAAATTATGTTACATTAACAATGCTTGAATTTATTGGGTTTGCGATAAGCAAGCCTAATAAAAATAGATAAAAAGACACACCCGGATATGTGTGTGGAAAGGAGAAACAAATGCCTACTATTAATCAATTAGTAAACAAAAAAAGAAAAGACAAAACAAGAAAACCAAAATCTCCAGTATTAAGAGTAAGAATGAATAATCTAACAAAGCAAACTACTGAAGTTGCATCTCCACAAAAAAGAGGAGTATGTGTACGTGTAGGAACAAAAACACCAAAGAAACCAAACTCAGCATTAAGAAAATATGCTCGTGTTAGATTAAGTAATGGTAAAGAAGTTGATTGCTATATTCCTGGAGAAGGACATAACTTACAAGAACACAGTGTTGTCTTAATTCGTGGTGGTCGTGTAAAAGACCTAATCGGAGTTCGTTATCACATTGTTCGTGGTACTATGGATACTCAAGGAGTAAAAGATAGAAAACAAGGCCGTTCTAAATATGGAACAAAAAAAGCAAAATAAAACAATAAAAAAATAGTAAAAGGAGGATAAAACAATGCGTAAAAAACAAGCAGTTAAAAAAAGTGTTTTACCAGATCCAATCTACAAATCAAAAGTTGTAACAAAATTAATAAATTCATTAATGCGTGATGGAAAACGTGGTAAAGCAGAAAAAATATTATATGAAGCATTTGAAATAGTAAAAGAAAAAACAAACAAAGATCCAATGGAAGTTTTCGATGCTGCATTAGAAAATATTAAGCCAGCCCTTGAAACAAAATCACGTCGTGTAGGTGGGTCAAACTATCAAATTCCAATGGAAGTATCTGATCATAGAGCTCAAATCCTAGGAATAAGATGGTTAACAAACTATGCAAGATTAAGAAGTGGAAAAGGTATGGCAGAAAAATTAGCAAATGAAATAATTGATGCTTCAAACGGAGTTGGAGCAGCTGTAAAACAACGTGAGGACACTCATAGAATGGCAGAGGCAAATAAAGCTTTTGCACATTATAAATGGTAAGGAGAGTAAAATATGGCGAGAGATACCGCATTAGAAAAAACAAGAAATTTTGGAATAATGGCTCATATTGATGCCGGAAAAACAACAACAACAGAACGTATTCTTTTTCATACCAAAAAAATTCATAAAATTGGAGAAACTCACGATGGTGCTTCCCAAATGGATTGGATGGAACAAGAAAAAGAGCGTGGTATAACTATTACTTCTGCTGCTACAACTGCCTACTGGAAAGGATATCGTTTCAACATAATCGATACTCCAGGACACGTAGACTTCACTGTAGAAGTTCAAAGAAGTTTAAGAGTACTAGATGGAGCAGTAACTTTATTAGACGCTCAAGCAGGAGTAGAGCCACAAACTGAAACAGTATGGCATCAAGCTAGTGAATATAAAGTTCCAAGAATTATCTTTATAAATAAAATGGACAAAATGGGGGCTAATTTTGAATATAGTTTGCACTCAATAGAACAAAGATTTGGAGCTAACGCTTTCCCAATTGAATGGCCTATTGGACAAGAAGCAGACTTTAATGGAACAATAGATCTAATAACAAGAAAAGCTTATTATTATGATGGACAAGAAGAAGAAATATCTAAAGAAATCGAAATTCCAGCAGAATTAAAAGATTTAGTTGAAGAAAAACGTGTAGAATTAATCGAAAAAGTTGCTGAATTTGATGATGAATTAATGGAAAAATATCTAGAAGGAGAAGAAGTAAGTATCGACCTAATCAAAAAAGCTATAAGAAATGGTACTTTACAAGCAGAATTCTTCCCAGTAATGTGTGGAACTGCCCTAGGCAACAAAGGTGTAAAACCATTATTGGACGCAGTAATAGATTATTTGCCATCACCATTAGATATCCCATCAATTGATGGTGTAAACTTAAAAGGTGAAAAAGAACAAAGACATGTTTCTGATACAGAGCCATTTGCAGCTTTAGCCTTTAAAGTTATGACAGACCCATTTGTAGGAAGATTAACATTTTTCCGTGTATACTCAGGACACTTATCAAGTGGAAGTTATGTCTTAAACTCAACCAAAGATTCTAAAGAACGTATTGGTCGTATCTTACAAATGCACGCTAACGATAGAACTGAAATATCAGATGTTTACACAGGTGACATCGCTGCTGCTGTAGGACTTAAAAATACAACAACAGGAGACACATTATGTGATGAGAAAAAGCCAATTATTCTAGAGTCTATCGTGGTGCCAGAGCCAGTAATTGAACTTGCGATTGAGCCAGCTTCAAAAGCAGATCAAGACAAAATGGCTTTAGCATTACAAAAACTTGCTGAAGAAGATCCAACATTTAAAGTAAGAACAGATGTCGAAACAGGTCAAACTATAATCGCTGGAATCGGTGAATTACATCTAGATGTTTTAGTAGATCGTATGAGACGTGAATTCCATGTAGAAGCCAATGTTGGAAAACCACAAGTTGCTTATCGTGAAACAATTACTCAAGCAGGAGATTGTGAAGGTAAGTATATTAAACAATCCGGTGGACGCGGACAATATGGACACGTATGGGTTAAATTTGAGCCAAATCCTGATAAAGGATATGAATTTGTTGATGAAGTTGTTGGTGGAGTAGTTCCTCGTGAATATATCCCAGTTGTAGATAAAGGCTTACAAGAAGCATTAAAAACTGGTATTTTAGCAGGATATCCTATGATTGATGTTAAAGCAACATTACATGATGGATCATACCATGATGTCGACTCATCAGAAATGGCATTTAAAATTGCAGCTTCTTTAGCTTTAAAAGAAGCCAAAAATAAATGTAAACCAGTTTTACTTGAGCCAATCATGAAAGTAAACATTGTTGTTCCAGAAGAATACTTTGGTACAGTAATGGGTGATATAACATCACGTCGTGGAAAACCACTTTCTCAAGAATCACGTGGAAAATCAATTTCTTTTGAAGCAATGGTCCCACTATCAGAAATGTTTGGTTATGCAACAAGTATACGTTCTAACACTCAAGGAAGAGGAACGTTCCAAATGGTACCAGATCACTATGAAGAAGTACCAAAAAATATCGCTGAAGACATTATTAAAAAAAGCGGTAATTAATAAATTTTGTATCAAACAGTTGAAAAAATATCAATTGTTAGATAAAATAATAAATATAGAAATAGAAAAGGAGAAAAATATATTATGGCAAAGGCAAAATTTGAACGTAGTAAACCACATGTAAATATCGGTACAATCGGTCACGTAGACCATGGTAAAACTACATTAACTGCTGCTATTACAAAAGTTTTAGCAGACGCTGGTAAGGCTGAATTCGTAGATTATGCAAATATCGATAAAGCCCCAGAAGAAAGAGAACGTGGTATTACAATTAATACTGCACACGTTGAGTATGAGACAGATAAACGTCACTATGCTCACGTAGACTGCCCAGGACATGCTGATTATGTTAAAAACATGATTACTGGTGCAGCACAAATGGATGGAGCAATTCTAGTAATTGCTGCAACAGATGGACCAATGGCTCAAACAAGAGAACACATTTTACTTGCTCGTCAAGTTGGAGTACCAAAAATGGTAGTATTCCTAAATAAATGTGATATGGTTGATGATCCAGAATTAATTGAATTAGTAGAAATGGAAGTAAGAGACTTACTTACTGAATATGACTATGACGGAGAAAACACTCCAATCATTCGTGGATCAGCTCTAAAAGCTCTTGAAGGAGATCCAAAATATGTTGAAAGCATTAAACAATTAATGGATGCTGTAGATGAGTGGATTCCAACACCAGTTCGTGATAATGCAAAACCTTTCTTAATGAGTATTGAAGATGTATTCACAATTACAGGACGTGGTACAGTTGTAACAGGACGTGTTGAACGTGGAACATTAAAATTAAATGATGAAGTTGAAATCGTAGGAATTAAACCTACAAAGAAAACTGTTGTAACTGGTATTGAAATGTTTAAGAAAACTCTTGACTACGCTGAAGCAGGAGACAATGCTGGAGTATTACTTCGTGGTATTTCTCGTGAAGAAGTTGAACGTGGACAAGTATTAGCAAAACCAGGATCAGTAACACCTCATCATAAATTTACTGCTGAAGTATACGTATTATCTAAAGAAGAAGGTGGAAGACATACTCCATTCTTTGCAAACTATAGACCACAATTCTACTTTAGAACTACAGACATTACTGGTGTAATTGAATTACCACAAGGTGTAGAAATGGTAATGCCTGGAGATAACGTAAAAATGACTGTTGAATTAATTCACCCAATTGCAATTGAAAAAGGAACTAAATTCTCAATTCGTGAAGGTGGAAGAACAGTTGGTGCTGGTGTAGTATCAGAAATCGTTGAATAATTTTAAAAAAGATCAAAATTGATCTTTTTTTTTTGACTAAAAACCCTTAACAAAAAATAAATTAGCAATAATATAAATGAAAGGAGGCACAGTAATAAAAAAATAAAAATTAAGTAAAATATAATGGAAAGCATATAAAAATTAGCAAGACAAAATTTGACAAAAGTCCCTATAAATGTTATAATGTAAAGGCATCACGTGAAAAAGAGGTGTATATAATTTATGTTTTACGATGAAGCAAAAACAATTGAAGCTTGCGAAGAAGATCCTACTCGGATATTTGATTTAATAGATGAAAACTATAAAGAATTAGTAAATAAAATATTAACAAAAAAAATAGTTAATATTAACACTAAAGATAAAAATGGTAATGATGTATTACAATATTTATTAAAAAAAGGTTGGTATGATTTAGTAGAACATCACATGAAGAATAAACAATGGAATATCAACAATCAAAATGATAATGGCGATACATTTGCCCATATATTAGTAACAATAAAATATCTAGATGTTATAAACATTATAAAATTGTTATTAAAAAATTCTAACTTTATACCAAACATCAGAAATAAAAAGGGGGAGACAATACTTGACAAATCTATTAACAATAATTATATCTATACAACATCTAAAATACTTGAAGATGAAAGATTTGATAACATTGATTTAGTATCAGTTAAAAAACTATATGAAAATTATATAAAAAATAATAGTTATGGAACATATGCTAAATTAAATAACTTAGAAATAATTGTAGATAATTTATCAGAAAAAGAACTATTGCCAAAAGTTTCAAAAATGTTGAATAAAATAACAACAAATATTGAAATAATAAAAGAAGAAGTAAAAAATAATGTAATGAATTCTTTAGAGCATATTATCTATAGTTCTTTAGAAGAAATAAATTCATAAAGTAAAAGATAAATCTTGCTTGATTTATCTTTTTATTTTATAATATAGCAAGGGAAGTGATAACATGCAATTACCAAATTTACAAGAAGCCAAAAAAAGAACAAAATCCAAAACAGAAATAAAAAGTTATAATATAAATAATAAATATCAAAACATCATTAAAAATAAAAAATACTATGTTAAAACATACGGTTGCCAAATGAACGAACATGATAGTGAGGTAATAAAAGCTATCCTAGAACAAATGGGTTATGAAGCATCTATCGATATGGAAAATGCAGACATAATAATATTAAATACTTGTTCCATTAGAGAAAATGCTCATAATAAAGTATATGGCATGTTAGGAAGAATAAAATATTTAAAACAGACTAAAAAAGACTTAATTGTAGGACTTACTGGTTGCATGAGTCAAGAAGAAGTAGTAACAAATGAAATAAAAGATAAATATAAATGGATAGATTTTGTTCTAGGCACACATAAATTAGAACAATTAAGTGAAATCGTATATCAATCATTATCAAAAAAAGAATTAAAAATAGAAGCTCCAAGTTGTGAGGGTATAGTGCTAGAAGGCTTACCAGTTATAAGAGAAAGTAAATATAAAGCTTATGTTAATATAATGTATGGTTGTGATAAGTTCTGTACTTATTGTATTGTTCCATATACAAGAGGTAAACAACGAAGTAGATCAAAAGAGCATATAATAAATGAAGTAAAAGATTTAGTAAAACAAGGTTACAAAGAAGTAACTTTACTAGGACAAAATGTCAATGCTTACGGAAAAGATTTAGATATAGATTATACAATGAGTAATCTTTTAGAAGATGTAGCTAAAACTAATATAGAAAGAATAAGATTTGTCACATCACACCCTTGGGATTTCACAATGGATATGATAGATGTAATTGCTAAATATGATAATATCATGCCTTATATTCATTTGCCAATACAATCAGGTAACACCAAAATACTTCGCCAAATGGGTAGACGTTACACTAAAGAAGAATACTTAGAATTATTTAACAAAATAAAAGAAAAAGTAAAAAATGTTTCTATTACCACTGATATAATTGTAGGTTTTCCAAATGAAACAGAAGAACAATTTCAAGATACTTTGGATATAGTTAATACTTGTAAATTTGATTTAGCATACACATTTATCTATTCACCAAGACAAGGTACTCCAGCAGCAAAAATTATAGATAAAGTTCCACTTGAAATAAAAGAACAACGTTTAGCTAGATTAAATGAATTAGTAAATAAATATGCTAAAGAATCAAATGATCGTTATAAAGATAAAATAGTAAAAGTTTTAGTAGAACAAGAAAGCGAAAAAGATAAAAATCTTTTAATGGGTTATACTGATACTAATAAACTAGTAAACTTAAAAGGTCCAAAAGAAATAATAGGGAAAATAGTTAATGTAAAAATAACAGATACTAAAACATGGAGTTTAGATGGAGAATATATTGAATAAATATATTCTTCAGACTGTTGACAAAGTCAATGGTCTTTTCTTTTAAAGAAAAAAATGATATAATGAATATGCGAGATAAAACTTTA